>JAGPES010000070.1 GCA_018057015.1 Pseudomonadales bacterium
AGGAACAGTTCAAGACCGCCAAGGGCAAGTACGTGGCACCCGTGCCGATCGAGAGCCTGCTGGCCGCGAATCCCGTGATCGACCAGGTCTGCGTGATGGGCAGCGGACGCAAGCAGCCGGTGGCGCTGGCCGTGCTCGCCGAGGGCGAGTCGCGCAGCGAGGCGGAGCTGGCACGCGAGCTCGAAAGCCTGCTCGATCAGGTCAACGCGCAACTCGAGAGCCACGAGACGCTGGACCACATCGTGGTCTGCTCGGAACCCTGGAGCATCGAGAACGAGCTGCTGACACCAACCCTGAAGCTCAAGCGCGAACGCATCGAGGCGCGCTACGCGCCGCTGCTCGAGAGTACCCCTCTGCACCGGCCCGTGGTCTGGGAGCCTCCCCGCTGAGCGACGCCCGCCCCGCCGCACGGGCGGTCAACCGATTCGCGACCCGCGCGTTATATCGCGCAACTCCAGCGTGGGTTCGCCCGATGAAGATCCTGATGCGCTGCCTGCTGTCCCTGCTGCTGCTGACTCCGTGCGCCTGCGCCGCGCAGCCGCGCGAGGAGGTGCCGCTGTTCTCCCAGGCGGAACTCGACCAGATGCTGGCGCCTGTCGCGCTATACCCCGACCAGCTGCTGTCGCAGGTCCTGATGGCCGCCACCTACCCGCTGGAAGTGGTGCAGGCCGCGCGCTGGTCGCGCGAGCATCCCGGCCTGCGGGGGCAGGAGGCGGTGCGGGCAGCGGACGACAAGGCATGGGATCCCAGCGTCAAGTCGCTGGTCGCCTTTCCCGACCTGCTGGCACAGATGGATGCCGACCTCGACTGGACCGAGCGTCTCGGCGACGCTTTCCTGGCGCAGCAGCAGCAGGTGATGGACACCGTGCAGTCGCTGCGCCAGAAGGCCTACGATGCCGGCAACCTGCGTTCCGGCGAGCAGGTGCAGGTGGTGCGCGAACGCGAAGTCATCTACGTGCGCTCCGCGTATCCCGACGTGGTCTACGTGCCGTATTACGACCCGTTCACGGTATACGGCTCGTGGTGGTGGCCGAGCTACCGGCCCGCGTACTGGGCGCCGTGGCCAGGCTACGTGACGCTCGGCTATGCGAGTCACGGCGGCTTTTACTGGGGCGCCGGATTCAACCTCGGCGTGGGCTTCTTCTTCGGTGACTGGGACTGGCACGGCCGCTACGTGCGCGTGGTCGATTACGCGCCTTTCTACTATCGCCGTCCGCCTTACGTGCAGCACATCTGGGTGCACGACTATCACCACCGCCGCGGCGTACCTTACCGCCACCCGGTCGTGGAGCATCGCTACGTCCCCGTCGACGCGCGCCCGGTGCGCCGTCACGACTACGGCGACGGGCGCGACCGCGATCGCGACTACCGCTACCGTGATGGCGATCGCGATGGTGACCGTGGCGGTGTCGAGCGCGAGAGCTCCCCGGCCGGCAACAGAGGGATCACGCGCGTGAACAACACCGCAGCTGGCGTCGTGCGCAGCCAGGAAGAAAGGCAGGAAAACGTGACGCAGCCGGTCCCGGGCACCGACCAACGCAGCAACCGCACTCCCCGCGAGACGGCGAGCGGGCGCATGCTGCCGGGTCCGACGGCGATGGAACAGCGCACTACCGCGCCCCGCGAAAACGCCATGCGTCGCGAAACGGTGCCACAGCCGACGTACCGCAGCACCAGCCGCCCGGAGCAGGTTCGCCCGCCCGTACAGCGCGAAACCCGCGCGCCGCAGCGCATCAATGCGCCTGCCGCGAGCCAGGCGCCGGCACCGCGCGCCATGACGCCAGGCGCAACACCGCGTCAAGCGCGACCGGAGATGCCGCGCGAGTCGCAACCTGCCGTGCGCAGCTATCCGCAGGCCGGCGCGGTGCAGCGCGAGTCGCCGCCCGGCGTGCGCAACTATCCTCAGACCGTGCCGCAGCAGCGTGATGCGCGATCGAGTACCGGTACTTTCGTCGCCCCCGATCGCGGCAGCCGCGAACCAGCCTACAGCGAGGCCATGGAGCGGCGCGGCTCCGCCGGGCAGCAGCGCCCGGCGGAGCCGCGCAGTCAGTCTTTCGGAGGAGATTCACGACGCGGGGGTGGCGATTCCGGGCGGGGTGATCGCGGCCGCGGTCGCGAGCAGCCATAGCATCGGCGCGGGCCCGCGGATCAACCCATCGCCTTGCGCAGCAGGTCGTCGGCAAAGCGCTCCAGGTGCTGTATCGACTGCACCACGCGCACCTCGGTGCAGCAGCTGCGATAGCGCAGCATCTCGGAATCCCCGGTGCCCCAGACGCTCGTCGACTCGGGATTGAGCCAGATCAGCTGGCGGCTGCGCCGCCCGATCTCGCGCAGTTCCTCCAGCGCCGGGTCGCCGCGGTTGTTGCGCCCGTCACCGAGGATCACCACCGTCGCGCCGCGGTCGAGTTCGCGCCCGGTGGCGGCGAGCAGGCCGCGGATCGCGGCGGCGTAGTCCGTCGAGCCGCCACCGTACTGGCGCTGCGCCATCTCCACAGCGACCTCGGGCGGATTGTCCTCGAACAACGGCGTGACCTCGGCCAGCTGCGACGAGAACACGAAGCTGCGCACGCGCGGCAGCACGTCGCCCAGGCTGTAGAGGAACAGCAGCAGGAAGCGCGCATAGGCGCTCACCGAACCGCTGATGTCGCAGACCGCTATCAGCGCGGGACGATCCTTGCGCACGCTCTTCCAGGCCGGCTCGAACAGCAGGCCGTCGTGCGCGGCCCCCTTGCGCAGCGTCTTCGGCACATCGAGCAGACCGCGCCTGGTCCTGCGCCGGCGCCGCGCGTAGCGCGCCGCAAGCCTGCGTGCGATGCGGCGCACCAGGCGGTTGATCTGCTGGAGGTCGCGCCGCTCGAGTCGCGACAGCCGTGCCGAGCGCAACACCGACTCGCGCAGCTCGCGTGCGTTGGCGCTGGCGAACAGCAGGTACTGGTCCTCGACGTATTCGCGCACGCGATCGCGCAGCATCGCCGCGCCGCGCTTCAGCGCCAGTCCCGTCGCTCGCCCGGGCTGCGCGTCCGCTTCGGCCTGCTCGAGGTCCAGGATCTCGGTCTGCAGCTCCGACCAGCCGAGATGCTCGAGCACGCGCCGCGAATAAAGACCGCGCTGCGTGAACACCTTCATGTCGCCGATGCCCGCCGCGCGCCCGGCGGCGTCGATCGCGATCCGCAGCTGCGTGGCGTCACCCGAGAGCAGCAGCGTCGCCAGTTCCGACAGTTCGCCGGCGATCGCGCCCTGCGCGGTCGGGGCGCCCGGCGCCGCCACGTCGGCCGGCAGCGGCGTGGATGGCGCCGATGCGTCCTGCTGCTGCCCCGCCTCCGGCGGCCGGCGCCACGCGAAGAATCGTTCGAAGCACTCGTCGAACAGCGCCTTGTCGTCGATCGTCTTCGCGAGTGTCGCGGCCAGCGCCAGGCGCACGCGCTCGCGGTCGGCATAGCCCACCAGTTCCAGTGCACGCGCCGCGTCCATGGTTTCCGCCGGGGAGACGCGGATCTCGGCGTTGCGCAGCACGCGCACGAAATCCGTCAGCGTGCTTTCCATCAGGGCGCTTCGGCGCGTGCCTTGCCGAGAAGCGTCAGCAGGGTCTCGTTGACCGACTGGATGTCGTCCTCGAACTTCAGCAGCACGTTCAGCGTGCTGCGCACCATCGCCTCGTCGAGCGTGTGCGCGTGCAGCAGCAGCAGGGTGCGAGCCCAGTCGATGGACTCGCTGACCGCAGGCGGCTTCTTGAGGTCGAGCACGCGCAGCTCCTGGATGAAGCGCACCAGCTGCACGCGCAGGCTGTCCGTGACCTCGGGCACCCGGCTGCGCACGATGCGATTCTCGAGCTTCGCGTCGGGAAACGGTATGTAGAGATGCAGGCAGCGGCGCTTCAGCGCGTCGCTCACCTCGCGCGTGTTGTTGCTGGTGAGGATCACGATCGGCGTGTGGTGCGCGCGCACGGTGCCGATCTCCGGCACCGAGACCTGGTAGTCCGAGAGCATCTCCAGCAGCAGCGATTCGAACTCCTGGTCGGCCTTGTCTACCTCGTCGATCAGCAGCAGCGCGCCACCGTCCTGGCGCATCGCCTTGAGCAGCGGTCGCGGCTCGAGGAATTCCTCGCTGTAGAAGATGTCGCCGAACTCGTGCAGCCGCTTCACGGATTCCGCGAGCCCGTGCGCGCCCTTGAGCACGTCGCCGAGCTGATCCTTCAGTACCTGCGTGTACAGCAGCTGCTTGCCGTACTTCCATTCGTACAGCGCCTTGGACTCGTCGAGCCCCTCGTAGCACTGCAGCCGTATCAGCGGCAGCGAGAGGTACTGCGCGGTCGTCTTCGCCAGTTCCGTCTTGCCGACCCCCGGAGGGCCCTCGACGAGGATGGGCTTCTGCAGCTGATACGCGAGATAGACGGTAGTCGCGACCTGCTCGCTGCAAATGTAGTGCGCGTCCTCGAATCCCGCGCGGATCCCGGCGGGCGATTCCATCAGCGTGGTCGGCATGCGCGGCGGCAGTTCGGTAAGACTCATCGGATTCCCGTGTCCTGGCGTGATGGCCCGAGTATACGCGACCGTCCGCGCCGCGGCCTCGGGTATGATGCGGCCATGAAACTCGCGACCTGGAACGTCAATTCGCTGAAGGTGCGCCTCCCGCAGGTGATCGACTGGCTCGCTGCCAACCAGCCCGATGCGCTCTGCCTGCAGGAGACCAAGACCGCGGACGAGAGCTTTCCGTTCGCCGAGCTGGAGGCCGCCGGCTACCGCGCCGCGCACAACGGCCAGAAGACCTACAACGGTGTCGCGATCCTGTATCGCGGCGGGGCCAGCGACATCACGCGCGATATTCCCGGCTTCCCCGACGAGCAGAAGCGCGTCGTCGCGCTGACGCTCGGCGAGACGCGCATCGTGTCGGCCTATATGCCGAACGGGCAGGAGGTCGGCAGCGACAAGTACGCCTACAAGCTGGCGTGGTTCGCCGCGCTCGCGGCGTGGCTCGGCGAGGAACTGGTGCGCTGGCCACGGCTCGCCCTGCTGGGGGATTTCAATGTCGCCCCCGAGGACCGCGACGTGCACGACCCCGCGGCCTGGCGCGAGCGCATCCTCTGCAGCACGCCCGAGCGCGAGGCGTTCCGCAGGCTTCTGGCGCTCGGACTGGCGGATGCGTTCCGGCTGTTCGAGCAGCCGGAGCGGAGCTTCTCGTGGTGGGACTATCGCGCGATGGGGTTCCGCCGCAACCAGGGGCTGCGCATCGACCATATCCTGCTGTCAACGGCGCTGGCAGCCGGATGCCGCGCCTGCATCATCGACAAGGCGCCGCGGCGGCTGGAGCGGCCCTCCGACCATGCGCCGGTGATCGCCGAACTGCCCTAGGAGCGGGCCATGCCCGCGACCAGATGTTGTGCCGGGGCTGTCGCGGGCATGGCCCGCTCCTGCAATGGCGGCACGAGTCGCCCATGTCAGGCGCGGCAAGGGACAGTCCGATGTCGGGCGCGGCGCGGCAACTGCGTGCTGAATCGAGCTGCGCAGGCGAACGCGTCGGTACGATCGAGTAACCAGGCCAGCGAACCGGGAGGTACCCATGAACCCGCTGCGAATCGAACACATGACGGTCTTCGACGTCGAGCCCGCGGAGCTCGTCACGATGGCCGCGCAGCTCGACGTGCCCCTGATAAGCCTGTGGGTGTCGGGGCGGATGGACGGAGCGAGGCCCGTCACCGCGGCCAACAAGCGCTGGGTGCTGGAGCGGCTGCGCGATTCGCCGGTCGTCCTGGACACCGCGGAAGTCTTCATGCTGTCGCCCGATCCGCGGCGAGCCGAACCGGAGATAGCGCTGGCGGCCGAGCTCGGCGCGCGCTGCATCGTCGCGATCAATTTCATGGCTGCGGACGCGGCAGTGGCCGCGCGGCAGTTCGCGGACCTCTGTGCGCTCGCCGGGCGCTACGGGCTGCTGGTCAGCCTGGAACCGCTCGCGATGGGCGCGACGCGCACGCCGGCCGACGGGCTGCGCCTCCTGCGCGATTCGGGTGCCGCCAATGCACGCCTGACCGTCGATCTGCTCCACGTGGTACGCACCGGCACAGCGCTCGCGGAAGTCGCGACCATAGAGCCGGCCCTCTTCGGCTCGGTGCAGATCTGCGACGGACCGCTGACGATCGACCCGCAGTCCCTGGCCGATGAAGCGGGCACCGAGCGCATGCTGCCCGGCACCGGCGCTTTCCCGGTGAAGGAGTTCCTGCGCATGGTCCCGCCGGGGGTGCCGATCGGCATGGAGGTGCCGCTGCGCTCCCTGCGCGAAGGCGGCGTGTCGGCGCTCGAGCGCACCCGTCGCGTGTTGGAGGCCACGCGCGAACTGCAGCGCCTGATGGCGGGCGAAGCGACCGGCGGCTGAGAGCGTTTTTCGCCCACTCGCGCGACTCGAGGTCAGGTGGCTGTGTGCTCATGGTATGTGCTCCGCCCCTGCCGGCGGGACAACCCACTGGTGCATTCGAGACTCGTAGACGGAGACGAGAGGGGAAGGAAAGCCCGGATCTGCAAAGGCCCCGACAGGGATCACCACAAACGCTTCCAATCCCTCCGGTTCGTAGTAGACGGTGGAGCCGCACTTCGGGCAGAAATGAAACGTGATCCGCGAACCTTCATCGCTTACGCGGATGTATTCAGTCGAGGCACCAAAGATCGATGCATTCTCCCGCGGGAACCTCGCCTGCTCACCGAAGGCGCTACCGGTTCGGCGCTGGCAGGCCAAACAGTGGCAGATGGAGACGCGCACTGGCTCGCCGACAACCTGAACCGTGAGCAAACCACAACTGCACGAGGCGAGACGAGTGGACAAATGCGTTCCCCCGTGCACCTGACGGCTGAGCTCAGCCGCGGCGGGCGAGGAGCGCAACGACGAGACCGACGGCGGCTGGAGCGATTGGTTGGGCGGCATGCTAGCCATTAAGTAGGTCGATGGTACTTCGAAAGTCTGCGCTGAATTCGCCAAATTCTTCCGGGGTGATCAGGCCACGCGACTTGAGAAGGGCAACACATTGAAACGCCAGAGACCTGCGCAGATCATCGAAGATCTGGGACATTTCTGCATCACGCGTTTGCATCACCTCATACACGTTAAGGTACCGGTGATGCGGTGACTCGGATAATGCGGAAGACAGTTGCTCGATTTCTTCGAGTACACGCTGGCAAAAGCGGTCGAGCGCTATTGGATGAAGCCTCCGCAAGACCTTCCAGTCCGGCTCGCTTACTTCACGCATCAACTTTTCCTAAGACGCCCAACGATGGAGTTCAGCCGCGGCGGTCGAGGAGCGAAGCGACGAGACCAGCGTCGGCTGGAGCGATTTGTTAGACATGCGTTCTACCATAAGTGCCGTAGAACATGGATGCACGCATTGGTTGAATGGCCCATTTATACTTGGCACCGCTACGTTTGCAAAGTGCGTAGTCCAATTGCCGCTGGCTGTATTGGTAATGCAGAAACCTGCGCTTCTCAAATTGTTTATTCCAGAGCGGCGCGGAATGAAATTTCTTGGCGAAGCGCTGCAGCAGGGCAGCTTCACAATCACGGTAGGCGTCCTCATTATTCCTTACCCTTGGTGAGGCAACACACACTTGGAAAGAGGATTTTTGCACCAATTCCTCCAACTCCGCAGCCCATTTTCGGTGACTGGTTATGCGGCCACCGAACTTGCCTTCACCCACGTAGACTACTGGCGATTCCCCTTTTGGATACCGAACACAGAAATTCCCGTCTAGTCGAATCACATAGACGCATCGCTTGATGAGTTTTGGGTTGGCGCCTTTCGCGATGAGCGCCGGAAGTGTAGTCCCTTTCCATGTATCGCTTGGGCTCCAGTCAATGACCTTCCAGTCAATGGGTACGTGAACTGGTTGTGGCATGTGACCCTGCCCGTCTAACTTTATTTCGACAGTCTGGCGTATAGCAAAACGATCATGGCGTATAAGAGCAACTGTGGACACAGGAAGTGCCCTCCGATGAAATGGTTGGCTTCAAGACAGGGACGTTATGCAAAACAAAATACCCTAGCCGCCAAACCTTTCCGGCGCCCTGGTTAGCCTGCTCGAGCAGATTCGTAGCGCTTGCGACTCACGCATTATTCGGTTTGCACCGAGAGGTTCTACGTCGACTGGATTAGACGCCATATCGTCTTGTACGACAAGCAGCGCCAGCGCCATTGGGGGCAAGGGACGTCGAGCGGTTCCTCACGTATCTGGCGGTCGATCGGGAACTGAGCGTGTCGATGCAAAACCAGGCTCTTGCGGCATTGCTGCTTCTGTACCGCAAAGTGCTCGGGATAGAGTCGCGGGCATGGCCCGCTCCTACGCGGAGAGCGCGGCGAGTCGAGGGAGATCAGCCGCCCGTCGTGTTCATGAACCGCACTATCTGCGGCTCGGCGTGCAGGTCGAAGTGGTGGCGCTCGGGCTTAAGGTCCATCGCCTGCACGATCGCCGCACGCAGCGCCTCGGCATCGCCCGGCTGCGCGCGCATCACGGCGCGCAGGTCCGCCGAATGCTCGTTGCCGAGGCATAGCAGCAGGCGGCCCTCGGCGGTCAGGCGCACGCGGTTGCAGAGGTGACAGAAGTTGTGGCTGTGCGGCGAGATGAACCCCACGCGCGTGGCGCTGTCGGGCATTTGCCAGTAACGCGACGGTCCGCCGGTGCTCTCGAGCGTCGGCGTGAGCGGGTGGCGCGTCTCGATGATCGCGCGCAATTCGGCGCTCGAGCAGAAGCTCCCGGCGCGGTCGTGTTCGCTGATGTGCCCGAGCGGCATCTCCTCGATGAAGCTGATGTCGATGCCGCGCGCACGCGCGAATTCGACCAGCGCCAACACCTCGTCGTCGTTGCGACCGCGCAGGATCACGCTGTTCAGCTTGAGCCGCTCGAAACCGGCCGCCAGCGCGGCGTCGATGCCGGCCAGCACCTGCGCGAGGTTCCCGGTACGCGTCAGTGCCCGGAAACGGCCGGCGTCCAGGCTGTCGAGGCTCACGTTGATGCGCTTGACGCCGGCCGCGCGCAGCGGCGCGGCGAGCTTCGGCAGCTGCGAGCCGTTGGTGGTCAGCACCAGCTCGCCGAGCCCCGGCAGCGCGGCGATGCGCTCGGCCAGCCACACGATGTTCTGCCGCACCAGCGGCTCGCCGCCGGTGAGGCGGATCTTGCGCACGCCTAGCGCCACGAAGACCTCGGCCGCGGCCAGCAACTCCTCGAGGCTCAGGATCTCGCGGCGCGGCAGGAACTTCATGTCCTCGCCCATGCAGTAGACGCAGCGGAAATCGCAGCGGTCGGTGACCGAGAACCGCACGTAGTCGACGAGTCGGCCGAACCGGTCGACCAGCGCCGGCGCGTGCGGCGCCGTGGCGGTATCCGTGACGATGCCGTTCATGTCGATGCTGCCCTCACCTCTACCGGCACACCGTTGACGACGCTGGTGCCCGAGGGCAGGTCGAGCCCGTCGCCGACGAGGTCGTTCGCGCTGACGCCGGCATGCGCCTGCGCATGCGGCTGGCCGGTGTCGGCATGGCGATGTCCGAAGCCGTGCGGCAGGCTCACGACGCCCCGCATCATTTCATCGCTGGTCTCCACCGGCACTTCGCGCTCGGCACCGGCCGAGCGCACGATTGCCAGGTCGCCGTCGGCGAGGCTGCGCGCGGCCGCGTCATCGGGGTGCATGCGCAGCGTGCAACGGTTCTTGCCGCGCACGAAGTGCGGCAGGTTGTGCAGCCAGGAGTTCATGTCGCGGACGTGGCGCCGCCCGATCAGCAGCAACCCCGGCCCTGGATCCGCATCGAGCCGCGCGCACAACCGCGCGATGTCCGCCTCGAGCAGCGGGTGCAGCAGCCGGATGCGCTTGCCCTGCGTGCGCAGGATCCCGGGAAGCCGTCCCGGCATCAGCGGCCCGAGGTCGATGCCGTGCTCCGCCTGCGCGAGGCGGGCCAGAGTGAGGCCCTCGCCGCCCTGGAAGCGATCGCCACAGGGCCCGGCGCGCAGCATCATGTCGAGCAGGCGCTCGGGGCCGGGCTCGGGGCCGGCCAGTTCGCGGATGCGCACCGCCGCCACCCCGGTCGCGGCCGCGAGGCGCTCCGCGAGTCCCTCGAAGATCATCGTGTCCAGCTGCTCCAGCGCAAGCCCGTTCACGCGGCCGCAGACCTCCAGCATCAGCTGCCACTGCTCGCGCACGCCCGGCTCCGGGACGAGCACGCGCGGCGAATAACGCGCGAAGTTGCGCACCGTGGTGCTCTGGAACAGGAAGTCGTAGTTGCTGTGCTCGAGCTGCACCGCTGAGGGGAGGATGACGTCGGCGCGGCTGGTGGTCTCGTTGATGTAGATGTCCAGCGCGACCACGAATTCGAGCCCGTCCATCGCCTCGCGCAGGCGGTCGCCGTTCGGCACGCTGAGCACCGGGTTGCCTGCCACCGTGATCAGCGCCCGAACCCGGTCCGGGCCGTCCCACGCCAGTTCCTCGGCCATCAGCGTGGCCGGCAGCATCGACATGTACTCGGGGAAGCCGCGCACCTTCGAATGCCAGCGCCCGCGCAGCAGCTGGCCGACGGAATCACTGTCCTCGCCCTGCCCCGTCGCCGGGCGCGGGAACATGGCGCCGCCCTCGGCATCGAGGCGCCCGCGCAACAGGTTCACCACGTCTACCAGCCACGAGGCCAGCGTGCCGAATTCCTGCGTGCACAGCCCGATGCGGCCGTAGATGACCGGCTTTTCGGCGGCACAGAACTGCTCGCAGAGGCGACGGATGTCCGCCGCCGCGACCCCGGTGATCCCCTGCACCGCCTCGGGGGTGAACGGAGCGGCGAGCGCACGCAGCTGTTCGAGGCCATCGACGCGCCCGGCCAGGTGGCCGAGCACTACGCGGCCGCCGTCGAAAAGCAGCTTGACCAGCGCGAACAGCAGGAATGCGTCGGTGCCGGGGCGGATGAACAGGTGCCAGTCGGCGGCAGCTGCCGTCTCGCTGCGTCGCGGGTCGATGACCACCAGCTTGCCGCCGCGGGCCCGAAGGGCGCTGAAGCGCGCCCCGGCATCGGGGGCCGACATCAGGCTGCCCTGCGAGACCAGCGGGTTGGCGCCCATGCAGACGAAGAAGTCGCTGCGGTCGAGGTCGGGGATCGGGAAGGTCCAGGCGCTGCCGTAGAGCAGCTCGCAGCTCAGGTTCTTGGGCTGCTGGTCGACGGAACCGGCGGAAAAGAAGCGCTGCGTCTCGAGAAGCGAGATGAACAGCTGGGTATAGATCTGGGCGCCGAAGTTGTGGCCGTTCGGGTTGCCGTAGTACATCGCGATGGCATCCTTGCCGTGCGCGCCGCGGATTGCCGCGAGGCGTTCGCCCACCAGCGCGAGCGCCGCCTCCCACTCCATCTCCTCCCAAC
>JAGPES010000576.1 GCA_018057015.1 Pseudomonadales bacterium
CCTTGGGTTCGCGCACGCCGATCACCTGTGCCAGCTCGATGGCGTTGCGGATGATGTCTGCCTTCTGTTCCAGATTCGGGGCGATATTGATCGCCGCATCGGTGACGATGAACGGGCGCGGATAGGCCGGTGTCTGCAACAGGAAGCAATGGCTGACCCGGCGCTTGGTGCGCAACCCCGCTGCTGCCGAAACCAGCGCGGACATCAGTTCGTCGGTGTGCAGGCTCCCTTTCATCAGGGCTTCGACTTCACCTGCGGCTGCCAAGGCGACGGCTTGCTGCGCAGCGGCGTGGCTGTGCGGGACGTCCACAATGGCGACGTCGGCCAGATCCAGCCCGGCCTCGGTGGCGACTGCTTCGAGCCGCCCTCGTGGCCCGACCAGCACCGGCTCGATCAACCCCGCGTGGCGCGCTTCGAGCGCAGCGGACAGGCTGGGGACATCGCACGGATGGGCGACGGCTACCCGAATCGGTTGCAAGTGCGCGACATGCGCCAGCAGGTGCTGCAGGCCTGTGCGGCCCTGCGCATCCGGATGGATTTCCGGCAACGCCGTGCGCGTTCTTTCAATGCGCTCAGTGGGCGCTACGACCTCTACCTGGCCTTGGAAAATCGCCACCCCCTCCTGGCTGGTGCAGGTGCAGTCCAGCGTGACGTGATGGGTGGCCGTGTCTTTGCTGCTCACCTGCATCTGCACGGTCAGCCTGTCGCCGGGCCGAACGGCTCCGAGCAAGCGCAGGTTCTGGCTGACATATTGGGTTCCAGGCCCCGGCAGGCGTGTTCCCAGCACAGCCGAGATCAGGACGTTTGCACAAATGGCCTCCGTGGTGTCCCGCGAGGGCGAAGACACCGAAGATTCCGGATCCACATCGCCCGATTGCAGCGCGAACATGTGGATGTCTTGCGGCGAAAACGCGCGTTCGAGGCTGGCGCTGTCGCCGATGGCGATCTCGTCGAAGGTGCGGTTGCGCAGAACCTGCAATGCGTCGGCGGCGCCATCGACCGGTGCGGAGGACGTCGTCATTTGCCTTTCCCTCGCCGTGTTTGACTTGTCCGCGGGGCGGCTGGCGTCTTGGACACAGTTTTCTGCGTAGCAGTTTTCTTCTGAGGCGCCTTAGGCTTTGGAGAGGATGTCTTGGAGGTCGTGTTTATGGCCGGAGCGGAGGTGTCACTGGCGGAGCTCGGCATGGCTGGCGCCGCATTCGCATCCTCGACCGCAGCGGATGTGCCACTGGCAGAGCGTGGCATGGCGGTTGTCGACTTCGCGTCCACGACCGTAGCGGAGGTATCAGTGGCGGGACTTATCACGGCGGGCGCCGAAGCCGCCTGCGCTTGGCGCTCGGCCTGCTCGAACAAGGTAGAAACCTGTTCCAGCCTGGTTTGTTCTTGTGCGGACAGCACACCGCCGCTGCCAATCACTTGCACGATCATTCCCGCCACCTGGCGGATGTCATCAGGCGCTATGCCGTTGAGCAATCCGGGGATGGCGGACACCGTGGCGTCCTCGTCGAGCCTCATGAGCAAAGCCTGCCGACGAACGAGGTGGCGAAAGACCTGCATGTCGAAGTCGTTTGCCAAATGGGGGCGCGCGAGTTCCTCTGCGTGCCGGAAGTGC
This sequence comes from Pseudomonadales bacterium, assembly GCA_018057015.1. Classification (GTDB taxonomy): domain Bacteria; phylum Pseudomonadota; class Gammaproteobacteria; order Pseudomonadales; family UBA5518; genus UBA5518. The sequence goes on from JAGPES010000576.1 coordinate 1,613, forward strand.
CGCTCGTCGGCCTCGCCACGCGCGGCCAGCACAAAGAACAGCGCCCGTATGGAGGCTTCGGTGATCCCGCCGCTGTGAATATCCGCTTCGAGCCGTGTCAACTCTTGCGCCAGATACTGGCGATGCTCGGGCGTCTCGCTGGGATGGGGTCGCGGCGGTGCATCGTCGTGCAGGCTCTGTCCAGTCATGGCCTGCACCAGCGGCAGGCTGTACAGCGTGTCAAACGCCTGTGCGTAGATCTGGTCGCGGCAATCACGGAATTGATCCAGCATCTGTTCGACGGCGGTGGAAAACTGCGCCTGCAGTTGCAGGAAAGGGTTGGCCTCGGAGACGGGCTGACGATGGTCGCGCACGTGTTGCGCAGCCTCATGTACTGCGGCGGCGAGCGGATGCCTGTCAGACCACAATTCATAGCCCATGCGCAGCGGATGCAGCGGCTCCAGCCACTTCGCACCCTGGTCCGTGACCAGGGCACGCATCCATGGCTGCACGAAGCTGCGGTAGCAAGCCAGGTTGACCTCGGAGATCCGCGCAACGGCGGCGAACCGGCGATCGTTCTCAGGGTCGGGACGGACGATCTCACGGACTTCATCGATGTTGCTGCGCTGGATCCGAGTCAGGTAGGCGTTCCCGGTCGGCTCGCCTTCCTGCGACCCGTCTGGATTTTCATCGACCAGCATGCGGTGGATACCGGCCGGCAGCACGTCGATGACGTCGATGTTGGCGGCGAACTCCTGGTGCTCTTTACGCCCGACGCTGCCGGAGACGAAGATACCCAGATGCCCGATGCTGTCATGGGTGGCGTAGACGATGGTCTGGTCATGCCCCATCACGTCCAGATCGTTGCGGTACAGATCGGTGATCCAGCCCAGGGCCTGGGGCGGTGGCGTGATGTTGTCCCCATAGGAGCAGAACACCACGATCGGCGAGCGAATATTGCGCAGGTCGATGCGCACGCCAT
>JAGPES010000577.1 GCA_018057015.1 Pseudomonadales bacterium
TTCCGGAAGCCGATCGCGTCGGTCGACACCGCGGCCCTGCCGCTGCTCGAAGCGCTGCACGGCATGCTGGACGACGCCGACATCGCCTACAACTACGGCATCTGCCTGAGCGAACTGGGCCGGGTGGAAGACGCACTCGCCGCGCTCGAGCGCTGCGTCGCCATCGACGCGACGTGCACGAACGCCCATGTCGGCCTGGGCGTCGCCTGCGCGCGCCCGCAACCGGATCGCCAACGCGCAGCTGCATGCGCCCGTGGACGGCGCCGCGCGGATGGATGCCGTGTTCTACATGCAGGGCGCGATGGACACCTTCGCGCAGAAGTCACGGCAGGAGCTCGGGCGCATCGTCATGGAGATCGCGCAGCGCGGCCAGTCGGGCCTGCAGATCAACGAGCCCGAGGTGCGCTACACGCTGAAGAGCCCGCGCGGCATGTGGGTGGCGGAGGTGCCGATCAAGCCGAAAGACATATCCACCAGGAAGCGCACCATTGGCACGCCGCAGTTCCGCCGCTTCACCGAGGTCGAGGGGCGGTTCGCCAAACTGCTGCCTGCGAAAGGTGCCGCCGGGCTGCTGCATTGATGGGCCGCGCAGGGCGCGCCGTCGCGACTTCGCCTTACTCCTCCCCGAAATCGACGCTCCCGTCCTCCAGGTCCCGCTCGTAGTCCCAGCTCCCGTCATTGTCGAGATCGCGGTCCGTGCCGTCGCGCTCGTGGTCCCACTGCCCGTCGTTGTCGATGTCGCGGTCGGTGCCCCCGCGATCGGAGTCCCACTGGTTGTCGTTGTCCAGGTCGCGGTCGGTGCCGCCCCGGTCAGCGTCCCACTGCCCGTCGTTGTCGAGATCGCGATCGGTGCCGCCACGCCCGAAGTCCCACTGACCGTCGTTGTCCAGGTCGCGATCGGTGCCGCCGCGCCCGTAATCCCACTGGCCGTCATTGTCGAGGTCGCGGTCGGTGCCGGCGGCGAAGGCCGGAGCGGCGACAAGGGCCAGCAGCAGGGCGAGGATCGGGGTGTTGCGGTTCATGCCTGTTCTCCATCGGAGCGGGACCGGGCGCCCCGCAGCCGGCCCAGTATGGCGGCGGCAGGCCTCACATGGTGAGGCTGCCCCCTGCGACAATGTATCCACAATTGTCCGGGAGGTTTCGCATGCAAGTGTTCTACCGGCCCGAACAGTCCGTCACGGTGCAGTCCGCGTCGCCCAGCGCCGGCAAGCCCGCTCAAGTGGTCGCAGACTGGCACGAGCGCTTCGGCGCAAGCCTGGACTTCGTGAGCTTCGAGCCGGTGACGCGCGAGGACTACTACCGCATACACGACCGCGCCTACGTGGATGGCGTCTTCACGCTCGAACGATCGAACGGCTTCGGCACGCGCCAGGCCGATGTGGTCGAGGCGCTGCGCTACACCAGCGGCTCGATGCGGGCGGCGGCGCTCGCGGCCTGGCAACGCGGCGGCATCACGGTGTCGCCGACTTCGGGCTTCCACCACGCCGGATACGGCTACGGCGGCGGCTACTGCACCTTCAACGGCCTGGTGCTGGCGGCGCTGGCCGTTCTGGATGCCGGCGCGCGGCAGATCGCGATCATCGATTGCGACTACCACTACGGCGACGGCACCCACGACATTCTGCTGCGCCTGGACCTGTACGACCAGGTGCGCCACTGGACGCTGGGCGCGCACAGCAAGGGCAACGAGCGGCAAGTGCTCGCGCGGCTGGAAGCCGCACTGGCCGAAACCCTGGCCGGCAGCGAGCTCGTCATCTACCAGGCCGGCGCGGACTCGCACGAGGACGATCCGCTGGGCGGAGTGTTCAGCACCGAAGGCTACCGCGAGCGAGACCGGATGGTGTTCGGAGCCGCGGCGCGCGCGGGCGTGCCGGTGGTGTGGAATTTGGCGGGTGGGTATCAGGAGCCTTTGAGCAAGGTGCTGGAACTGCATGCGATTACGATGGGGGAGGCGTTGGCTGCGGAAGGGGTATACGGTCAGCTCGCCGCGCACGCAGACCAGAAGCGGTGAATGAGCACGATTGATATTCCTTGGTACTCGATTGGGCGTGACCTATTTGGGCTACGTATCCGCGTTTGCTTTCGGGAGCGCGCAGCGCAATCGCGATGCGACCGATCTGTCGCCAAGATGGCGGTTCTACCCCGCAGTGCGAGTCAGTACTTTGAATAGTTTTCGGTAAAACATGAAAGTTACTTGGATTCAACGCGCAGCGAACCACCTGACCGCTCGATATTGCGTCACATTCGAGGATATTGGCCAGTCGGCAGACGAATTCGAAAAGCGCTGGCGTGATCAGGGGGAAACGGCTGAGGACGCGGTCGACGCCTTTGCCGAAAAATATGACCTCAATGCAGTCGACGCACGGTCATGGCGCCGTGAATGGAATTCGCACGGCCGATGAGTCACAGGACCTGGTAAAGTTCGTGTACGGCAAAACAAACCGCAACAGAACACCCGGTCCGACGCGAACTACTAGAAATGGTCCACACCGATTCCGTACTCAATCTGCCTGACGAATCCAGAATGCTCGATGTTGTGCGGCGTGGCCTGGAATACGCTGACGACGTT
>JAGPES010000578.1 GCA_018057015.1 Pseudomonadales bacterium
GCCATGATGTAGTCGCGGTCATAGGAAGCCATGAACACCAGGATCGCGCCGATGAAGGCCACCAGGCTGATGGGGATGGGCACGTGCAGGTCCTCGCCCCCGGCCAGGGCCAGCCCGCCGGCGAGGATGGCCACCAGCGCCATGCGCACCCAGCGGTTCGCCATGAAACGCGGCTCGAACAGCCGGTAGCTGTCGAGCCGCGACCAGATCGCGATCAGCACGCCGAGCGCCAGCGCGTCGGTGCGCATGATGGTGCCGAGCGGCGAGCGCGGCAGCAGCAGTTGCAGCACGACGATAACCGCCAGCACCAGCGGCAGGCGTTTGCCGCTCAGCCAGACCAGGAACGGCAGGACCAGGTAGAACTGCTCCTCCAGCGACAGGCTCCAGTAGGGAAAGGTCGCGCCGGGCTCGAACTTGCCGTAGACCAGCATCGCGCGCAGGTTGGCGACGTTGAACACGGCCGCCAGCGCGCCCTCGAGATTGGCGCGCAGCGAACCCCACGCACCCGATCGGTCGAAGAAAACGCAGGCGACCAGGATCACGGCAAGCCACAGCCAGGCCGAGGGAATGAGCCGCCACGCGCGGCGGATCCAGAATGCAAGCGTCGTCACCAGGCGCTCGTGCGTGGAATCCGCTGCCGATAGCCGCGGGACGAGGTCGCGCGCGATAACGAAGCCGGAGATCACGAAGAAGAGATCCACCCCGGACCACATCCCGGTCCAGCCGAAGAGGATGTCGTGGGCCTTCCCGCCGACCCACGCGAACAGGTTGATGTGCATGTGCTCGATGCACACGTAGATCACCGCGATGGCCCGCAGCACCTCGATATCGTCGATCCGTCCCTTCATCAACTCCCGCTCCGCAATGGTTCGGCTCCGGTGCCGTCGCGGCACGCGGGCACGCAAGATTTCAGGCGACGCTGCACAGGTAGATACCGCCCATGATAAGCACGACACCGGCCATGTACGCGACATCGACACGCTCGCCGAGGAACAGCACGCTGAGCAGCGGCACCACCACGAAAGACAGCGCCATGAACGGATAGACCAGCGTGAGCTCGACCTGCCTGAGCACGTAGATCCACAGCGCCATCCCGATCACGTAGATCAGCAACGCCGTCCCGATCAGCCCCCAGGTCCGCAGCACCGGCGCGGCGTCGGCCACGGATGCGGAGGCGCCGGCCTTCATCAGTATCTGCGCGACCGCGTTCAGCAGGATCGTGAGGATTGCGAGCGCGTAGACCTTGGTCGTCATCGTCTGATGTCCCGGGCGAATGGAAGCGGGTCAGCCATGCAGGTACGCCCGGGCGCGATCGCGGTGCGGCTGCGCGCAGGCAAAGTGCTGGAACAGGGAAATGCCGCGCGAAAGACCGAACACCTTCATCGATACCTCGCCGAAGAAGTGACGCAGCACCTCCTCGATCTCGCGCGCCGTGTTCACGTGCTCGTGGCGCATGATCCTGCCGTAATCGAGGCGATGACGCAGCCAGAACTCCAGCCCGGTGCTCAATCTCCAGCTCAGGTACCAGACCCATGTGCCCTCGCTGGGAATCGATGCGCGGAAGCTGCCGCCCTCGGCGAGCAGCAGGCACGATCGCGCGACCACCTCCGGCAGGTCGCACAGGTGCTCCAGCACCGCGCTCGAGGTGATCCTGTCATAGCGTGCCGCGGCGGGCACCTCGCGGATGTCGGCATGCACGTGCCGCACGCGTGCGAGCGCGGGGGAGTCCCGGAACAGCTCGGCAAAGGGCTCGACGATGTCGTAGGGGCCGCATGCCGGTTCGAAGCCGAGCTGGTTCAGCGTGCCCGCCCCGAGCTCCAGCGTGCTCACGCCGCTCGCCCCGGGCCACAGGTCGGCCGCCACCTGCCGGTGCAGCCAGGCCTCCACGGCCTGGGCGGCACTGGCCGCCGCCGAGCCGCCCTCGCGGTTCTCGCGATACCAGCGCACGTAGATCTGCGCGATCTCCTGCGGCAGTGGCGGGCGCTTCTTGGGGAACTGCGCGAACATCAGGTCACGGCCCCTGGCGCGTCGCCGCGGGTCGGCCGCGCGCGCAGCGCGATGAACGCGAACGCGAACGCGAGCACGGCCGCGAGGCTGATGTACGCACCAATACGGAACGACAGCGGCTCATAACGCAAGCGCACGTGATTGATGCCCGCATCCAGCCGCACCGCCTTGCCCAGAAGCTGCGCCGGATAAACCGTGCGCTCCTCGCCGTTCACGCGCGCGCGCCAGCCTGGATACCAGGAATCGGCCACGAACAGCCAGCCCGGCGCATCGGCGTGCACGTCGAGGCGCATGTCGGCGGCCCGCTGCGACCGGACCTCGATACGAGACGCGTCCGGCGTGGGCGCGGCGTCGCAGCCCCCGCGCGGATTCCCGGGCTGCGGCACGCCCTCGATCACGACCGGCAGCGAGGCGCAGGGCTCGGCACGGCGGAAACGCGCCAGCGCCGCCGCGGCGGAATCCACGAACACGGCGTGGCGATAGTACTGGAACCTGCCGCGCGCGGCCGGGTTCTCGCTGATCGGGGCAAGCGCTTCGCTGCTGCGCAGCG
>JAGPES010000579.1 GCA_018057015.1 Pseudomonadales bacterium
AGCATGATCTTATCGCGCTGGGCGATTCCGGTCGCAGGGGCCGCGCCCGCCGCCAAGCGCCGCGCAGGCATCGACCGCCTGGGCCGCGTGTGCGATGGCACCGCAGTGATGCTGCGTTCGCCATGTCGGCCTGCCATGGTGGCCAGGAAACGTGCCGATCGCGCCTCGGGCTTCATGCCTCGCGCACGTAGCTCCCCGGTGCGGCGCACAGCGCCGGATGGCGCTCGTCGGACGCCGGCGGCGCAGCGACCAGTTCGCCGGCACGCGGCTTGAGCCACGCCATCCAGTCCTCCCACCAGCTTCCCTCGTGCACCTCGGCGCGCTCGCGCCAGTGCTGGGCCCGGTCGGCGCGGTGGGCGGTGCCGACGCGGTAGTGGCGCTTGGGCGGCTTCACCGGTGGATTGACGATGCCGAGGATGTGGCCGGAGCTCGACAGCACGAAGCGCTTGTCGGCGGCGACGTGGTGCATCGCGTGGAAGGTCTGCGCCCACGGCGCGATGTGGTCGTCCTCGGCGGCCACCGCGTACAGCGGCTGGCGGATGCGGCGCAGATCGATCGGCTCGCCAGCGACGGTGAGCGCGTCGGGCTGGATCAGGCGGTTCTCGAGGTAGAGCTCGCGCAGGTACCAGGCGTGCATGGCATAGGGCATGCGCGTGGTGTCCATGTTCCAGAACAGCACGTCGAAGGCGGGCGGCGCTTCGCCGTACAGCCAGCCCTGCACCACGTAGTGCCAGATCAGGCTGTTCGAGCGCAGCAGGCGGAACGAGGCCGCCATGTCCTTGCCGTCGAGGTAGCCCTGCTTCGCCATCTGCTCGGTAAGGTGGTCCACCGTCTGCGCGTCGATGAAGACCTCGATGTCGCCCGGCTTGTGGAAGTCGACCAGGGTGGTGAATAGCGTCCAGTCGCGCACCGGCACGGCGTCATCGCCGTAATGCCGCGCCGCCCACGCCATCCAGGTGGCGAGCGCGGTGCCGCCGATGCAGTAGCCGACGGCGTGCACCTTGTCCGCGCCGCTGAATTCGCGTGCGACCTGCACGATGGCGCCGATGCCTTCGGTGAGGTAGTCGTCGAAGCGCACGTCGCGCATCGAGGCATCCGGGTTCTTCCAGCTCGTGATGTAGACGTCCAGGCCCTGGTCGAGCAGGTAGCGCACCATGCTCTTCTTCGGGTTGAGGTCGAGGATGTAGAACTTGTTGATCCACGGCGTGACGATGACCACCGGCTCGGCATGCACCTGCGGCTGCGTGGGCGCGTAGTGGATGACCTCGAGCAGGCGGTTGCGGAAGATCACCGCGCCGGGCGTGGTGGCGAGGTTGCCGCCGACCTCGAAGCCATCCGGGTCGGTCATGCGCACGTTGCCGGCCTGCAGGTCGGCGAGCATGTTGCGCCAGCCCTGCATCAGGCTCTCGCCGCGGCTGTCGATGAACTTCCTCAGCGCGAGCGGGTTGGTCAGCAGGTAGTTGGTGGGCGCCACCGCGTTGAGCCACTTGCGCCACCAGAAGGCGGCGCGCCGGCGCTCCTTGCTCGACAGCCCCGGAGTGTCGTAGAGCATGTCCTGCATGTGGTGGGTGAAGGCGAGGTACCACTCCTTGACCAGGTCCCAGGTGGCGGACTCGGTCCACACCGGATCGGCGAAGCGCGGGTCGTCGGCGTTGGGCTTGACCGGGTCGGGGCTGGGCAGGCCGACGGCACGCCGCCAGGTGTGCCATTGCAGTTCCCACAGCGCGCTGCTGAGGCCGGCGATGCGTTCGCCGAGCTCCTGCGGATGCATCAGCCACGCCATCTGCGCGTGCAGGATGGGGGCGGCGATGCCGTAGGGGTCGGCGTGTGCGGTGAGCCCGTCGCCGATCGTGGTGATGCGGCGGTAGAGGGCGCGCCCGTCAGGCACGCCGTTGTGGCGGCGCGGGCCCTGGGGGGCGCCGCTGTTTGCGGCGAGGGCCGTGGTCGGTCCGGCGTTGGGCCGTTTCCCGCTTCGTTGCGCAGCGTGCATGACGAATCGCCTCCGTACGTGCCGTCTGCGCCTGGTCTGCGACCGGAGCCGGAGGTGCTGATGGCAAGCATGTCGTTGAGGAGATGATGCGCTCGCCGCGCGGCGTTTCGGTCAAGGCTTCATGCGCTGCGCATCATCGACGCCAGCATCGTCGCACGAGCGTCCGCGCACGCCCACGGCATCCTTCACGGACGCCGTGAGAAGGTCATTCAACTGCGCGCCTGGCGCTCCGTCAGGCCGCGCGTGCTGCCGGCTCCGCAGTGTGCACCGGCTGCAGGCGGTTCACGCCGCTGACGATGGCGCGGATCGAGGCGGTGACGATGTTCGCGTCGACCCCCACGCCGTAGCGATCGCCGCCCTGCCCGCCCGCCTCGGTGAGCTCGAGGAAGGCGCAGGCCTGGGCGTTGCCGCCGTCCTCGCTCGGCGCCACCGAGCGCTCCTCGAAGCTGCGCACCTGCACGTCGATGCCGGCGCCGCGCAAGGCGTGGATGGCGGCGTCGATCGGGCCGTTGCCCTCGCCGACGAGCAGGTGGCGGGTGCCGCCGATCTCGACGATCAGGC
>JAGPES010000580.1 GCA_018057015.1 Pseudomonadales bacterium
CAGCTCCGAGGGATTGGGCGGGAGCGGCAGGGAACGGGGGCGCAGGCGTGTGCACCGGGGTGGGAGCGGGGGCGTTGAACAGGTCCATCTCCGGCTCGAGCTGTGCCTGCAGGCGTTCGAGCTCGCGCTCGCGCAGGCGGCTACCGAGAACATCGTTGCGGTAGCCGGCGGCGATGTTGAGGCAGAAGAGGTCGAGCACTTCGTTGCGGTCGCGAACCTTGACCCACTTGCGGCGGTTGGGGTCGTAGATCTCGGCGGTGATCTGCGAGTAGAACGCCTCGCCGAGCTGGTCGGAGAAGGCCACGCGGCGGTCGAGCGGGGTCTTGTCGCGGTCGCCGTCGAGGACGTGGAAGAGGTGTGTCTTGGCGGTGTCGGCGCCGATCTGCCATTGCTCGGCGCCGTACTTCTTTTGCTTGCCGCGCGGGGTGTATTCGATGCGCGAGGGCTTCTGGATGATGGGACGGCCACGGGTGGAGGCGCCCTTGGTGGCCATGACGCCGCGGCGCTGGCGGGGCGCGGTGAAGTCGATCACTGCGTCCTGCAGGAAGCCTGAGTCGACCGCGGTCATGCGGATGCGCACCTCGAAGCCGCGGCTGTTCTTGAACGGTGTGGCGACGTACTCGTCGAGCCAGTCCCAGACTTCGCGCTCGGCGGGGTCGCCCTGGCGCTCGAGGTGGTCGATGATCCACCAGCGGCCCTTCGTACCCCAGCCGAGCACGAGGATGGCGAGGCGGTCTTTCTGGACGTCGACGGCGCAGGTGAGCAGGACGCAGCCAGGTGGAAGGGTGCGCAGGTCGTAGCGGGTGGCGCGCGCCTTGAGTTCGCCCTCGTCGAGCTTCTCGGTGGGGTCCTTGCTGACGCGGCCGAGCTTGGTGTTCTCGAAGGTCTTCCAGGCGGACTTGTCGCGCTTGGCGATCTCGGATTCTTCGGCGAGCTCGCCCCAGGAGAGGCCGAGGCCGACCGGGGTGTAGAGGGCGTTGACGTGGAAGCCGGGGACGGTGCGCTCGGGGTGCTCGGCGATCCAGCGGCCGGCGGCGAGCATCTCGGTCTTGTAGCGCTCTTCGATACCGACGCCGCAGCCGGCGCAGTGATAGACGGCTTCGAGCGGGCGGCCTTCAGGCCAGCCGAGGCTTTCCCATTCGAGCGTCTGCTCGTGGCCGCAGTGCGGGCAGGCGACGTGGTAGCGGCGCTGGTCGCTGGCGCGCCATTCCTTCCAGATCCGTGACAGGCTTTCGATCGTCGGTGTTGAGACGAGGAAGATCTTGCGGCGCGAGAACGTGGAGGCGCGCGCTTCGGCGAGCTTGATCGGGTCGCCCTCGCCTTCAAGCTCTACCGGGTAGGCGTCGACCTCGTCGAGGAAGATGCGGGCAGCAGGCATCGAGCGCAGACCGGAGGCCGAGTTCGCGCCGGCGACGATGACGACGCCGCCGGGGTATTCCTTGAGCAAGGTGGTGTTGCCGGAGTCGCGCTGTCGGGCCGGGGCGATCTTGCTGCGCAGGTGCGGGGTGTCCTCGATCATCGGCGCCAGGCGCTGCTTCGACCAGCGCTCGGCCATGTCCAGCGTGGGCTGTACGCAGAGCATGGGGGCCATGCGGGTGCCGATGTGCCAGCCGACCCAGTTGAGCCCGCACTCGGTACCGCCGACCTGGGCGGACTTGACGAAGATCACCCGCTTGCTGGGGTGGCTGTCGCTGAGGCAGTCCATAATTTCGGCCAGGAAGGGCACGCGCGAGGTGCGCCACTGGCCGGGCTCGCTGGCACCCTTCGAGGGCAAGCGGCGATGGGCATCGGCCCACTCGGTGACGGTGAGCGCAGGGGGCGGACGCAGCGCGGCGGCGATCGCGGTGAGCGACACCAGCGCGCCATCTTCGACCGACACGAAGCGGTCATTCGCGCCCATGGCGTGCTCCGGAGAGGTCGCGGCCGGCGGCGTCGCAGTCCTTGGCGAGCTGCTCGAGGGCCTGGGTGATCTCGGTGCTGATGATCTGATGGCAGGCGTGCGGATCTGCTTCGGCTGCGACGCGATCGGCCAGCTTGTCGGCGACACGCTCGAGCGCGGTGCGGAAGTTGCTGCCGATGGTGGTCATGGTCATCAGCACGGCCGAGGTCTCGCACAGCTCGCCGGCACGCTTGCGCTCTTCCATCTCGGCGATGTTCGCGGCGTGGGTCTCGCGCTTGGCGCGGGCGCTCTCGAAGTCGTAGATGACGCGCGACAGCGGCGCGGGGGGCTCGCTGCCGGCGGCGCCCTGCCCTGGCCGATCGGCAGGCGGCGGCGATCGGTGCGGCTCGTCGGCCAGCGCCTGGGCGCGTCGCTTCGGTGCGTTGGCTCGCAGCGACTGCAGCGTGTCGGTCTTGGCGTCCCACACTCGTTCCGACGCATCGACATCGACGCGGCCGTCCTCGAGCACGACGACACGGCCAGCCCGGATCGCCTGGCTGATCGCAGGGCGCGACACCTTTTTCCGCTGGGCGTATTCGGCTTTCGTGCAAGTGGTCATGGCGTGCTTAACAGTCGCTGCGTTAATAGGGGTTAAGTCCGGTTAAGTT
>JAGPES010000071.1:0-10169 GCA_018057015.1 Pseudomonadales bacterium
GACCTGGATGACTGGCGCGCGACGATGGACGTCAACTTCTTCGGTACCATGAAGCTCACGCAGGAAGTCATCCCGCACATGAAGCGCCAGGGCGGCGGCTCGATCGTGATGATCAACACCATGGTCACGCGCGTACCCATGCCCACGCAGGGCGGCTACGGCGCTTCCAAGGGGGCGTTGCGCGTCGCGACCTCGCACCTCGCCAAGGAACTGGGCAGGTACGGCATCCGGGTGAACTCGACGTTCATGGGCTGGATGTGGGGCGAGCCGGTCGAGAACGCCCTGAAGTACATGGCGAAGGAGCAGGGGACCACGGTCGAGGCCGTGCGCAAGCAGATCGCCGCCAACATACCGCTGGGCGACATCCCGGACGACGCGGACTGCGCCAGGGTCGCGATCTTCCTGGCGTCGGACTACAGCCGTGCGATGAGCGGCGCCTGCGTCGACGTGAACGGCGGCGAATACCTGCCGGTGTGAGGGAGAGAAAATCATCGGATTCCAACGTCATGATTTTCAAAGATAAATCATGAAAACTGAGGGATCCGGGAAAAATTTTTCGGGCGCCGTGGAACTTCACCGGCATGCCCAAGTCTGACTACTGCGAATGGCGATTGATGGTTTTATCCCCTTGCTGTCATCACCATTTGGCGTTTGGTTAGTGTTGTCTCCTAAAGCTTGGCCCCGCTTCTCAGCGGGGCTTTTTTTTGGGGTTCTTTGCAGGGTTCCGGAGGTTTGCCGGACGTCAGGGTGCGCACCCTCGTGGCCCGATTGCTGGAGTCGGCGGCACTCCATGCTCGACCGAAGGTTGGGGCAACGCGGTCGAGCCGGCACGGAGCGCGATGCCGCGATGGGCCTGCGCTACCGTCAGGCCAGGTCCATGCCGTCCATTCGCTCGAGCAAACGCCGTGCTCCCGCCGGCATGGGCAAATGAGCCGGCGTGTACCCGGGCAGCAGCACCGGCAACACCTTGCGCAACAGAAACCAGCCCAGGCGACGATGCACCTGCCGCGTGCGCTTGCGCGAGGCACGGCGCTGTTGCGGCGTCAGCTTCTGCGCATCGGCCTTCAGCATGTGGCGCTCGGCGCGGGCGTTGAACCGCCCCAGGTGACGCAGCGTCGTCCAGGTGATCCATAGGCGGTGCAGGTAGCTGCCACCCATCCGGTAGTAGCTCTGGTGAGCCACCATGCGGTGCTCGTATTCCTCGGCAAGATGCCAGCGCCACAAATCGGCCACCTGCGCATCAGCACCATCAAGCAGGTCATCGACGTGCTCGAAGATGAACTCCGCATAGAGAGGCCCGAGGACCTCGAAGCCTTGCGCGTAACCCGCGTTCCAGCGCAGCGATTTATGGTCGAGAAAGCCTCGGTACTCGGCAGCCAGATCCTGCTCGATACCCGGGAGCCGATCATAGCCAGCGTGATACAGGGCCTGGTTGTAGGCGCGATGCAGCCGGGTATGCGCGGCTTCCTGGCGGATGAAAACCGCCAGCTCATCGCGCAGCGGATCGTCCGCCGGCAGCTGATCGCGCACCCGGGCGGCAACCCGGTTCAGGTAAGGCTCCAGTTGCATGATGATCACGGAGAACGCGTTGAACATGTGCGCGAACTCGCGGTTGGGGCTCCATGCCGGCAGGGACTGACTGAAGTCCAGGGGTGGCAGACGTGCTTTCATGGCCGACCGTCCGCGGCCCGCAGCGGGCGGAAGAACGCTCGCAACTCGTCGGTCACCAGTTCGGGAACCTCGGCGGGCGCGAAATGCCCGCCGACGGCGCTGCGAGTCCAGCGCGCGATGTTGAAGAACGGCTCCATGGTGCTGCGCGGCCAGTGGCAGACGTCGTGATCGAGCTTCAGGATGCCCACAGGCACCGGCACCGGCGGCTGCAGTGCGTGCGCGGGCTGCCAGGGCGACCGCCAGGACTCGTAGTAATAGCGCGCCGCCGTGCCGATGGTCTGCGTCAGCCAGTAGATCATGATGGAGGTGAGCAACTCGTCCCGCGAGAACCGGCGTTCCACTTCGCCCTCACAGTCGCTCCAGCCGCGCCGCTTTTCCACGAGCCAGGCAGCCAGGCCGACCGGGCTGTCGACCAGGCCATAGCTCAGGGTTTGCGGCTTCGTGCTCTGGATGGCCGAGTAACCTGACTCGCGCGCAAAGAAGTTTGCCGTCTTCTCGAACCAGCCGGCCTCGTCCGGCGCGTACTCCTCCGCGGATGGCAAGGGCTTGTTGAAGCAGTCGAGCGGCGCGCCGCCGAGCGCATGCATGCCGATCACGGAATCATGATGCTTGTGTGCCAACTGGGCCGAGACGAAGCCGCCCCAGTCGCCGCCATGCACCGCGTAGCGGCGGTAGCCCAGCCGCTCCGTCATCAGGGTGTGCCAGAGATCCGCGGTCTGGACCGCGCCGATGCCGGGCACGTCCAGCGGGCTGGAAAAGCCGAAACCCGGCAGTGAGGGGATGACCACATCGAAGCAATCGGCCGGGGCGCCGCCATGGGCGGCGGGATCGGTCAGGGGCCCGATCATCCGGGCAAAATCCCAGAACGTCCACGGCCAGCCATGGCTCATGATCAGCGGTATCGGCGCGTTGCCCTTGCCCCGGCAGTGCACGAAATGCACCGGCACACCGCCTATCTGCGTGCGGAATTGCGGAACCGCGTTGATCGCGGCTTCCTGGGCGCGCCAGTCGTAGCCGTCGATCCAGTAATCGACCAGCGTCTTCAGCCAGGCCGCATTGGTGCCATACGCCCAGTCGTCGTTGGCGAAATCCGCGGACCAGCGCGTCTCGCGCAGTCGCCGGCGCAGACTCTCCAGGTCGCGGTCCGGTACCGCGAGACGGAAGGGCTCGATGCCCATGCCTGCTTCCTTCGTGGGCGGCGCCAGGCTGATCGCCGTTTTGTCTTGCATAAGGCTCGTGTTTCCTATTATATGGAAATTGAATTCATAATATTGGAGTCAGTATGGCGAACTCCCCTCCCACGTCAAGAGTGGTGCGCGTACTCGACGCGCTGGCAGATGCGGGCGGCGCGCTGAGCGCTTCCGACCTGGCCCGGCAACTGGACCTGAGTACATCCACCCTTTCGCTGATACTCGCCACGCTACGGGACATGCACTACGTCGACCGGCTGCCCGATCGCTCGTACCAGTTGGGCTCGGGCGTGATGCGGCTGCTGCACGGGCTGCAAGCCCGGTTCCCGCTGCTCGGCGTGGCGAATGAGGAACTGTCGCGCCTTGCCGGCCTGTTCGGCTGCGGGTGCACGCTGGCGCGCGTGGATGCCGACAGCCAGGAGGTCATCCTGACGGCCGGCGCCACGGCGGCCGCGGGCATACAGCCCGGCGTTCGACTGCCGCTCGATCCTCCCCACGGGGCGATTGCGATGGCCTGGCGTCCGGCAGATGAGATTGCGCGCTGGCTGCAGGGCGCAGGCGCAGCCGATGCACAACGTCAGGCACTGGCGTATGTGCGTCAGCTGGGTTATGCCGTCTACGGCATACGCCGCAACGCGGACGCAATGATCGAACAGCTCCGGGAGTTGCTTGGCGCGGTGCAGCGTGCGGACTCCATGGACGCCCTGCACCGCCAGCTCGACGAACTGGCGCGTGCGGTCGGGTCACGCATCTACAGCCCCGAGGAGCTGGCGTCCGGCAACAGCCTGGATGTCAGCCTCGTGATCGCGCCGGCGTTCGGCGCTGATGCCCGGCCCCGCTATCTGGTATCGCTGCAGCTGATGCGCGACGCCGTGCCGGTGGCCGAGCTGGAGAGCCGCATCGCGGCTGTCATGCACTCTGCACGCACGCTGACGCAGCAGATCGGCGGTATCGCGCCTGGCTGAATTCCTCGGCACAATGCGCGCCTCGGACATCTACCCATCCACAGGACGACACCCGCCCATGAGCAACGACGTCACACGGAACAGCATCGAGGCCGCGGTCTTCCGCCGCCTGCTCGCGCACCTGGATGCGCGCAAGGACGTGCAGAACATCGAGCTGATGAACCTGGCCGGTTTCTGCCGCAACTGTCTCGCCAAGTGGTACGCGGCCGAGGCCGCGGAGCAGGGCGTTGCGCTCGATTACGAGCAGGCGCGCGAGCGTGTATACGGCATGCCGTATGCCGAGTGGAAAGCCCGTTTCCAGACCGAGGCCACGCCCGAGCAATTGCAGAAGTTCGCCGCCGCGAAACCGGAGTGAAGCTCGCGGCGCTCAGGGCGCCGGGGTGAAAGCGAGTGCCGTGGCCGTGACGGCGCGCTTGCGTGCGGGCTGCGCCGCGTGGCCGGGATCGCGGCGGGCGCATCGCGGCGCGTCGGTACGCGCGGGATCGCTATCGGTGCGCCGCCAGCAGCAGTTCCAGGAAGGTCTGCGTCAGGCGCGGGCGCTGCGCGTCGTGGCGCACGATGGCGCCGAAGCTGCAGCGGTAGGTGAAGCGCTGGGGGCGGATCGCGCGCATCTGCCCCGGCGCCGCGAAGCTCGCGGCGTAATGGTCCGGCAGGAAGCCGATATAGGCACCCGAGAGGATCAGCGTGGCGACGCCTTCCTGGTCGTAGGCGGTGGCGCGCCGGTCCAGGCCGAACTCGTGGCCGCGCTCCATGTTGTCGGAGTGGAAGCCCAGACCCGCGAACGCCGCGGCCTGCACCTCGGCATCGCCGATCATGGCGTCCGCGCGGTCGAACAATGCGTGTCCGCGCCCACAGTAGAGGTACATCGTCTCGTCGAACAGCGGGTGGTACTCGCAGGCCCCCGAGCGGCGGTAAACCGGAAGCACGCCGAGGTGGAAGCGACCGTCGAGGATGCCGCGCTCGATCTCGTTCAGCGGGTGGATGCGGATCTCGATCGACACGTCGGGCGCCAGCCGGCGCAGCGTGCCGATGGCGCCGGCGATGTGCGCCTGCGGGTTGGTGACGGTCTTGTCGAAAAGCACCAGCTGCAGGCTGCCGCTCAGGCGCTGGTGCAGGTCGTGGATCTCGCTGCGCAAATCCGCGATCGAGCCCAGCACGCGCAGCGTGGCCTGGTAGATGCGGCTGCCTTCGGGCGTCAGCGCGAAGCCGCCGCGGCCGCGGCGGCACAGGCTGACGCCGAGCCGCGCTTCCAGGTCCTTGATGTGGCGGCTGATCGTGGAGCGGCCGATATTGAGCTCCAGTTCGGCCGCCGCGAAACCGCCGCAATCGACCACCGCGCGGAAGACGCGCAGCAGCCTGAGATCCAGGTCCGAAACCTGTCCGAACAGGGGTTTTTTCATGTGCGGGCCCTGATCCTGCGCAGCGGTGACCGTGGACAAGCTGTCGTTCCGGATAATACCCGAGTTTTTTGATCAGGATCAGGTGGGACGGCGGCCGCGACTGATAGCCTTTGCTTCGCATCCGGCCCGGGATCGTCCCGGGCCCTGACCCCTGATCGGCAACGACATGAATGACTCGCTGACCGGCGTGCCGTCAGGGTGCGCCACCCCCATGGAGCTCGTCTGTCCGGCGGGTAGCCTGCCGGCGCTGAAGGCGGCCATCGACAATGGCGCGGACTGCGTGTACCTGGGATTTCGCGACGCGACCAACGCGCGAAACTTCGCCGGGCTCAACTTCGACGACGCCGCGATCGAGGCGGGAATCCGCTACGCGCACGAGCGTGGCCGAAAGATCCTGCTGGCGCTCAACACCTATCCCCAGGCGGCCAGCCCGCAGCTCTGGCAGCAAGCCATAGACCGCGCCGCCGCTCGTGGCGTCGATGCCGTGATCCTGGCCGATCCGGGCCTGATGCACTACGCGCGGGCGCAGCACCCGGGCTTGCGGCTGCATCTGTCGGTGCAGGGTTCTGCCACCAATTACGAGGCGATCAATTTCTACCAGGAGCATTTCGGTATCGCCCGCGCCGTGCTGCCGCGCGTGCTCTCGCTGACGCAGGTCGAGCAGCTGATGCAGAGGACGTCGGTGGAAATCGAGGTCTTCGGTTTCGGCAGTCTGTGCGTGATGGTGGAAGGTCGCTGCGCGCTGTCGTCCTACGTCACCGGCGAGGCGCCGAACACCCACGGTGTGTGCTCGCCGCCCAAGGCCGTGCGCTGGCAGGAGACGCCGCAGGGGCGCGAATCACGGCTGAACGGCGTACTGATCGATCGTTATGCCGAGGGCGAGAGCGCCGGCTACCCCACCTTGTGCAAGGGCCGCTTCGATGTCGGCGACGACGAGAACTACTACGCCATCGAGGAACCCACCAGCCTGAACACGCTGGAGTTGTTGCCCAGGCTCATGGAGCTGGGTGTTCGCGCGATCAAGATCGAGGGACGCCAGCGCAGCCCGGCCTACGTGGCGCAGGTCACCCGGGTGTGGCGCGCGGCCATCGACAGCTGTCGTGACCACCCGAACCGTTATGCCGCGAAGCCCGCCTGGATGAGGGACCTGGACAAGGTCGCCGAGGGGCAGCACCACACCCTGGGCGCCTACCATCGTCCGTGGAAATGATCCCCTGGTACCGGAGTGCCCGCCTTGAAACTCGCCCTGGGCCCATTGCTCTATTACTGGCCGCGCGACACGGTCGTGCGCTTCTACGAATCGGTCGCACAGATGCCGGTGGACATCGTCTACCTCGGCGAAACCGTGTGTTCGCGTCGCCATGAACTGCGCCTGGCCGACTGGCTGGACGTGGCGGCACGGTTGCGCGCGGCAGGCAAGGACGTGGTGCTCAGCACGCAGGTGCTGATCGAGTCCGGCTCGGACGTGACCGCCATGCATCGAGTCAGCGGCAACGGCACCTTCATGGTCGAAGCCAACGACATGGGTGCGGTCAGGTGCCTGCAGGGCAGGGGACCCTTCGTGGCCGGGCCGCACCTCAACATCTACAACCTGCCCACGCTGCAGTGGATGGCGCAGCTGGGCCTGGCGCGCTGGGTGATTCCGTTCGAGATGAGCCGTGCCGACCTGGCGTTGATGCAGGACGGCCGCCCGGACGGTCTGCAAACCGAGGTGTTCGCCTACGGTCGCATGCCGCTCGCCTTCTCGGCGCGCTGTTTCACCGCCCGCCACCGCAATCTCCCGAAGGACGATTGCCGCTTCAGCTGCCTCGCCCATGGCGACGGCCTGCTGATGCGCACGCGCGAGTCCGAGGATTTCCTGGTGCTGAACGGCATCCAGACGCAGTCGGCGCGTGTGCACAACCTGGTTGCCGAATTCGATGACTTGCGTGCGGTGGGCGTGGACGTGCTGCGCGTCAGCCCGCAGTGGGAGCACACGGGCGACATCGTGGCGCTGTTCCACGACGTGGTCCAGGGCGTGCGCACCGGCGCGCAAGCGCTCGTCGCCATGACGGGGCTGATGCCGGACCAGCCCTGCAACGGCTACTGGCACGGCCGGCCGGGCCTGGAAATGGTGGGGGCGGCGTGAACACCATGAATACCGCGCCTCACCTGCTGCCGCGCCCGATCGGCGATCTGCTGGGCAAGCTGCCTGCCTACCCGGGTTCGCTGCTGTTCGTGGCGGCGCTCAACCTGGCGTTGTCGCGCCAGCTCGCCGCGGACGTGACCGGGATGCTGGAGGGCAGGAAACTGCGCTTGCGTGTCACCGATGCCAACTGGACTTTCGATTTCGCCTGGGCCCGGGATGGTTTCGTGGCCACCCGCAATACCGGCGACGCGGACATCACGATCAGCGCCAGTGCCGGTGATTTCGTGCGACTGGCCCGGCGCGAGGAAGACCCCGATACGCTGTTCTTCAGTCGGCGCCTCGCCATGGAGGGCGACACCGAGCTCGGGTTGCTGGTGAAGAACACGATCGATGCCATCGAGCTGCCGGTGCTGGACCTGCAGAGCCTCGAGCCGGCGAAGATCCTGCAGCGCCTGCATGATCGCCTGGTGGGCCGGCGCACCTCCGCCGTGTCGAACGGCGTGTCGCGGCCGCGACCATGAAGCGCGACCGGCACGCGCTCGCGCTGGTCTATGCCTGCTCCGGCTGTTCCAGCGCCGCGCAGTTGGCCAACCATGTGGCCGTGCAGCTCGACCGCCAGGGCGTCGCCGAGATGTCCTGCATTGCGGGGGTAGGGGGCGACGTGCCGCAACTGGTCAAGGTCGCCACCTCGGGGCGTCCCGTGGTGGTGCTGGACGGGTGTGCGCTCACCTGCGCGAGCAATTGCCTGGCGCGCCACGGTGTCAGCGCCGATCGGCACTACCAGCTGCAGGAGTTCGGCGTGCGCAAGAAGCTGCACGCCGACTTCGACCCGCTGCAGGCGCAGCGGGTGTTCGAGCAGGTACGTGGTGACCTGAAAGAAATCGAGTCCATCGCCGGCCCGGTTGCGGGCTGAGGCCGGCCGGTCGGGCACTATCCGCGAGTCGCTGCAACCGGCTTTCCACGCCGCGCAAACGTTTCATGTTTGCCCATCTTTGTGTTCAATTCCGGTCATTTATGAAACATTGGGTCGCCCCTATACTGGCGATGCCTGTACCGTCCACCCGCCCAGGACACCGCTCATGACCCACGCTCTCGGCACCACTGCGATGTTTCCCGTCATGGGCCGCGAGGAACTCGAGGCCCACTGGATGCCCTTCACCCCGAACCGGGAGTTCAAGGAGCATCCGCGCATGATCGTGCGCGCCGAGGGCTGCCACTTCACCACGGCGGACGGGCGGCGCGTGTTCGACAGCCTCTCGGGGCTGTGGTGCTGCGGCCTGGGGCACGGGCGCAGCGAGATCGCGCAGGCCGTGGCGCGACAGGTCCAGGAGCTCGACTACGCGCCGGCGTTCCAGTTCGGTCATCCGTTGTCGTTCCGTCTCGCCAACATGCTGAAGGACATGGCCCCCGAGGGGCTCGACTACGTGTTCTTCACCAACTCGGGCTCCGAGTCCGCCGACACCTCGCTGAAGATGGCGCGCGCCTACTGGCGCCAGAAGGGTCAGCCGGCCAAGACCAGGTTCATCGGTCGCGCCAGGGGCTACCACGGCGTGAACTTCGGCGGCATCAGCCTCGGCGGCATCGGCGCCAACCGCAAGCTGTTCGGCCACGCCCTGGATGCCGACCACCTGCCGCACACGCTGCTCGCGCAGAACGCCTTCTCGCGCGGCATGCCGGAGAAGGGCGTCGAGCTCGCGGACCAGCTCGAGGAGCTGGTGGCGCTGCACGATGCCTCCAACATCGCGGCAGTGGTCGTCGAGCCGTTCTCGGGTTCCGCCGGCGTGATCGTGCCGCCGCAGGGCTACCTGCAGCGTCTGCGCGAGATCTGCACGAAGCACGACATCCTGCTGATCTTCGACGAGGTCATCACCGGCTTCGCACGCGCGGGCGATGTGTTCGGCGCGCAGGCCTTCGGCGTCTCGCCCGACATCATCAACATCGCCAAGTGTCTCACCAACGGCGCGGTGCCGATGGGCGCGGTGATCGCATCGGGCGAGATATACCGGACCTTCATGGCCGCCGGAGGCCCGGACTACGCGGTCGAGTTTCCGCACGGCTACACCTATTCCGCGCACCCGGTGGCCTGTGCCGCGGGCATCGCGGCGCTGGAGGTTTTCCAGCGCGAGGACATGGTCGGCAAGGTGCGTGCGCTGGCGCCGTATTTCGAGGACGGGCTGCACGGCCTGAAGGGCGTGCGGTACGTCGTCGACATCCGCAACTTCGGTCTCGCCGGCGCGCTGCAGATCGAGGCCCGACCGGGCGAGCCGCTGCGTCGTCCCCGCGAGATCGCGCTGGCGATGTGGGAACGCGGCTTCTACGTGCGCTGGGGTGGCGACACGCTGCAGTTCGCGCCGCCCTTCGTCACGCAGAAGGAAGACCTCGACAAGCTGTTCAACGCCCTCAACGACGTCATACCCACGGTGAACTGACATGAACGTGCACCCGAAGCCCGAAACCCTCGGTCATTTCATCGACGGCGCCACCGTTGCCGACGGCGCGCGCACGCAGCCGGTGTTCAATCCCGCGACCGGGAAGATCGTGCGCGAAGTCTCGCTGGCCTCGCGCAGCACGGTCGAGCAGGCGATCGCCGCGGCGGCTGCCGCGTTCCCCGCCTGGCGCAACACCCCGCCGCTGAAGCGCGCGCGCATCATGTTCCGCTTCAAGGACCTGCTGGAGCAGAACGCCAGTGCGATCGCCGCGCTGATCACCGAGGAGCACGGCAAGGTGCTAGACGACGCACTGGGCGAATTCCAGCGCGGCGTGGAAGTGGTGGAGTATGCCTGCGCGGCGCCGCAGCTGCTGAAGGGCGAGCACG
>JAGPES010000071.1:10179-11195 GCA_018057015.1 Pseudomonadales bacterium
CCGCTCGGCGTGGTGGCCGGCATCACGCCGTTCAACTTCCCGGCCATGGTGCCGATGTGGATGTTCCCGATGGCGATCGTCTGCGGCAACACCTTCGTGCTGAAGCCCTCGGAGCGCGACCCCAGCGCGCAGCTGCTGATTGCCGAGCTGTTCAAGCAGGCGGGATTGCCCGACGGCGTGTTCAACGTGGTGAATGGCGACAAGGAAGCCGTCGACACGCTGCTGACCGACGCGCGCGTGCAGGCCGTGAGTTTCGTCGGCTCCACGCCGATCGCGGAGTACATCTACGCCACCGGCACGAAGCACGGCAAGCGCATCCAGGCGCTCGGCGGCGCCAAGAACCACGCGATCGTGATGCCGGATGCCGACATAGACAACGCCGTCAGTGCGCTGATGGGCGCTGCCTACGGTTCCTGCGGCGAACGCTGCATGGCGATCTCGGTGGCGGTGGCGGTCGGCGACGAGGTCGGCGATCAACTGGTCGCGAAACTGCAGCAGCGGCTCGCACACCTCAAGGTCGGCCCGGGCACTGCGCCTGGCATGGACATGGGTCCGCTGATCACGAAAGCCCACTTCGAGAAGGTGCGCGGCTACGTCGACCTCGGCGTGGCCGAGGGCGCGCAGCTCGTGGTGGACGGTCGCGGCCTCACGGTGCCGGGCCACGAGAAAGGCTTCTTCCTCGGCGGCTGCCTGTTCGACCGGGTGACGCCGGAGATGCGGATCTACCAGGAAGAGATCTTCGGCCCGGTGCTGTGCGTGGTGCGGGTGAAGAGCCAGGAAGAGGCGATGGCGCTGATCGACGCGCACGAATATGGCAACGGCACCTGCATCTTCACGCGCGACGGCGAAGCCGCGCGCTACTTCACCGACAACATCAAGGTCGGCATGGTGGGCGTGAACGTGGCGTTGCCGGTACCGGTGGCGATCCACTCCTTCGGCGGCTGGAAGCGTTCGCTGTTCGGCGATCTCTACGCCTACGGCCCGGACTCGGTGCGCTTCTACACGCGCCGCAAGAC
>JAGPES010000581.1 GCA_018057015.1 Pseudomonadales bacterium
ACTGGTGTTGTCCGCGCGCATGGCAAAAATGTTGTAGTTGCCGCCGTTGACGTTGCTCCGGCGAATCCACCCGTGCAGCGTGAAGTCGCTGGCTCCCGGCTGAAGCTGCGACGAAGCGGCGACAGAAAGGTAGTCTCCGGTGCCGTCGAAGATCCCGCTCGCGCTGCCGAACTTCGGGGTCACGCCGGTATCAAGCTGCGCGTTGCCGCCAGCGGTGACGGTGCGGGCGTAGCTCGAGCTGTCCGTAAAGGTGGTTGATCCGTCGCTGCCGTCCATGTGCAGCACCAGCAGCGGGCTCGCCAGCGCGTCCGCGCCGGTGCTCATGAGCAGCGCCTGGACGATGGCGCTCATCAGGTCAGCCCCGCGCCGCTGATGATCCAGCTCGTCGAGGCGACCTTGATTGCGGTCGCCACCCCGTTCTGTGCGAGGCTGCGCGTGCCGGTCGTCGTGCTGTTCGCCAGGGTCAAGGTGTCGGTGGTGATCGCGATACTCACGACCTGGCTGGTCTGGTTCACGACGGTCACGGTGGTGCCGACCGGGAAGGCGACCGAGGCA
The DNA here is from genome assembly GCA_018057015.1 of Pseudomonadales bacterium. Lineage (GTDB taxonomy): Bacteria > Pseudomonadota > Gammaproteobacteria > Pseudomonadales > UBA5518 > UBA5518. Next base: position 556 of record JAGPES010000581.1, read on the forward strand.
TTCGCGGGTATCGTGAAGGTGCGCGCGTTCGCGTCGCCCGACGGGTGCAGTATGTGCTTCCCGGCGTCCGCTGCAACGAGCGTGTAGTCGGCGCTGTTGCTGTTCTGCGGGATCCCGCGAAAGCCGGCCAGCGTCGCGGTCAGGCCGTCGCCCTGGATGATCGCGGCGGCCTGCGCGGCGGTCAGGTCCTCGGGGTCGCCGGTGCCCGCGGTGGTGCGGCCCTTTATGGTTTGGGTCGCCATGTCCGCGAGCTTGGCGTTCGTGATGCTACCGTCGGCGACGGTGCCGCTCGCGCCCTCGACAACGATCAGGCGGTTGGCGAGTTGATCCAGCGCGTCGTCGACGTTGCCGGGGTCGGTGTCGGTGTCCCAATCGGTCGCGTCGATCGGCGTGTAGGTCACGTCGGCGGCGTCAACGGTCGCCGCGGCGCTCACTTCGTCGGCGGTCGCGCGCACGCTCTCCCACGCGGTGATGGTCACAGACTCGCCCGCTGCGTCGTCGACGATCACGTCGCCGTCGGTGCCGCCGATGGTGAGCTTGCCCGCCGTGACCGCGGTCACCACCGCGTCGGTGATGTTGTTCGCGACGTTGCCGGTGAAGCCGCTCACGCGCACGTGCATGCCGACCGTGAAGCCGGCGGCCACGAAACCGCTGCCCGAGTCGTTGTAGCTGTTGTCGGCGGCGGCCGCGCTGAGCGTGGCGGCCGTGATCGTCACGGTCGCCGAGAGCTTTTGCAGCTCGATCAGTTCGGTGCCGGCAACCGCGCCGGCGGCGGTGAGTTGTCCGATGCTCTTGCCCATGTCTTACCCCGTGGTGTCGCGGATGTTGCCTGTGGCGGTCTCGCGTGGATCGCCGCTCACGACGATACGCGCCCGGTCGGCGATGAAGGTGAAGCTGCGCACCTGGCGCTGCCAGCTCACGTATCCGTCGCGCTCGGCCTCGATCTCGATGCGCAGATCGCAACTCGTCGTGATCACCGGAGACCACGTGGCGGCGCTGATGCCGGTGTCACTGTCGAGCAGCGTGTTAGTGTCGTCGTCGTAGGCGTAGGCGTTATACGTGGTGCCGCTCTCTGGCCCGTAGTCGGTCGCGTCATCCTGGGTGACGATCGTCGTGCCCTGCACCACGCGGTCGCGCTCCGCCCATGTGACGGTAAGCGGTCCGAGCAGCAGCGTCGGGTATGCCTCGCTGTTGATCTCGAGGCTGCCGGGCGGGTATGGGCGCACCTGGCGCGATGCCATCGTAATCGAAAGGGCCGCCGCGCCATCCAGCGCGAGTTCGCCGCTGGCCGTGCCGGTCTGGAGCTTCACGTCCACCGTATCGCTGTCGGCGTACTGCGTCGGGTCGCGCGCCCACTCGCTCGCCGTCGGCGGCAGGAAAAACAGCGGCGCACCGCCCGCGTGCTCCTGCTGCGCGGTGTCGAGTATCGCGCGATCCACGCTCACGGTGGCGAGGTCCACGTCGATCGCGGTCACGCGGCACAGCTCCGCGAGCGCGCCGGTGCCGATTTGCACCAGCCAGCCGGCCTCGACCTCCTCGATCTGGCTCAGGTCGTCGAGGTCGATGTCGGTATCGGTCGCGCGGTCGAGCGCCGCAACCAGCGTGGCGGATGGCGCGCAGGCCTGCTCAGGGCGCACCTCCGCGTAGCTGGCCGGGCTGATGCGTGCCCAGATGTCGATGTCGGTCGTGAGCGGTGAGGGTTTGGCGGCGAGCGCGGCGATGTAGCCTGCGCCGTCGTCGAGCGTGCCGGTTTCTGCCACGCCCAGGGCGTCAAGCAGCGCCCAGTACGGCAGCTCGATCACGTCGTGTAGGGTCGTCGGAAGCGGATCGGTGCTCGGTGGTGTCCACTCGTTGCCCTGCTCGCTAATCTCGGGCACGTCCAAAGGCAGCGAGAAAACGTCCTGCACCACCGTCAGCGTGATCGCGCCGTCGGTCAGCGTGCCGGTGTCGATCTCCAGCACGCGCAGTACGAGTT
>JAGPES010000582.1 GCA_018057015.1 Pseudomonadales bacterium
GCCGACCGCGAAATTGAGGTTGTCGGTGTCCACCGTGTCGGTGCGCGGCAGGAACACCAGTGGCGTCGAGGGATTCATGCGCCCGAGGCCGAGGTCGAGGGCCAGCCATTCCGGCATCGCCAGGCCACGCAGCCCCGTCGCCGGGTCGATGTTGGTGAAGCGCAGCCCGGTGGCACCGCCCAGCTCGAGGTCGGGAAACTGCCCCGAGTCGTCGTAGCTGGCACCGAAGGCGATGAACTGGCCGAAAGGCACGCCGGCCGATGCGCTTGCGGCCGCCAGCGACGCCGCTGCGATTGCTGCCCTGATGAGTCCCCGCATGCCCTGCTCCTCCGCTGCACGTTGATCATGTACCCGCTGCCCGACCCGGTTTACGCTCCCGGCGCGCGAACGGATGCGCCGCATCATAGCCACAAGCAGAACGCCGCCACAACGCGCGATGCGCGGCACGCGGTTGCTGATGTACCATGCAGCGCTGTCCTGGAAGATCATCGATGCGCCTGACAAAAGCCTGCACGCTCGCCTCGTTCCTGTTCGCGCAGCGCGCAATCGCCGAAACGCCCCGGGGCATCGACCAGCACATCGCGCAGGGCTTCAAGCCCATTGCCGACGCGGTATCGGGCTTCGTGTTCGCCGCGATCCCCTTCGGCGATCACGCGGTACCGTGGATCCTGTTCTGGCTGATCGTGGCGGGCATCTTCTGCACCCTGTACTTCCGCTTCATCAACCTGCGTGGCATGGCGCAGGGCATGCGCATCATCCGCGGCGACTACGACGCGCCGCACCAGCACGGCGACACCAGTCATTTCCAGGCGCTGGCCACCGCGCTCTCGGGCACCGTGGGCCTGGGCAACATCGCGGGTGTGGCGATCGCGGTGACGGTCGGCGGGCCCGGCGCGGCGTTCTGGATGATCGTGGCCGCGCTGCTCGGCATGGCCACCAAGTTCTGCGAATGCACGCTGGCCGTGAAGTTCCGCCACCGCCGCCCCGACGGCACCGTCTCCGGCGGCCCGATGTACTACCTCAGGCAGGGCATCGCGGCCGAATACCCGCGGCTGGCGCCGCTGGGCAAGGCGCTCGGCTTCAGCTTCGCGGTGTTCTGCCTGTTCGGCACCATCGGCTCGGGCAATTTCTTCCAGGTCAACCAGGCTTATCAACAGTTGCTGCTCATCACCGGCGGCGGCGACAGCCTGCTGGCCGGCCGCGCCTGGATGTTCGGCGCCGCGATGGCGATAGCCACCGGCATCGTGGTGCTCGGCGGCATCAGGCGCATCGCCAGCGTGACCGACAAGCTCGTGCCGCTCATGGCGCTGGTCTACCTCGCCGCGGGCCTGGTGGTGATCGCGAACAACGTGCCCGCGATCCCGCACGCGCTCGGCCTGATACTCACCGGCGCCTTCAGCCCCGAGGGTGTGCAGGGCGGCATGCTCGGCGTGATCCTGCAGGGCTTTCGCCGCGCCGCGTTCTCGAACGAGGCCGGCATCGGCTCGGCGCCGATCGCGCACGCCAGCGTGCGGACCGAAGAACCGCTGACCGAGGGCCTGGTCGCGCTGTGGGAACCGTTCATCGACACGGTGATCATCTGCACCATGACCGCGCTGGTGATCACGATCTCCAACGCCGGCGCGATCGCGCCCGAGGCGCAGGGCGTGGCGCTCACCTCGGCGGCCTTCGCGACCGTGATGCCCTGGTTCCCCTACGTGCTCGCGCTGGTGGTGCTGCTGTTCGCGTATTCGACGATGATCGCCTACTGCTACTACGGCACCAAGGCAGCCAATTATCTCTTCGGCGAGAGCGTCACCGTCGATGTGTGCTACAAGCTGTTCTATCTCGCGATGACCATCGTCGGCGTGGCCATGGACTTCTCGCAGCTGGTGGACTTCGCCGACGCGATCTACTTCCTGATGGCGGTACCGAACATCATCGGCCTGTACCTGCTCGCGCCGGTGGTCAGGCGCGAGATGAACAGCTATTTCGCGCGCCTCGGGCGCGGCGAGATCCGCCCCGGCCGCGAGCCGCCGGAGCACCTGATCGGATCGCCCTGAGCGCAGTTCTCAGTCGGCCAGCGCCGCGTAGACGTTCTGCACGTCGTCATCGGCGTCCAGCGCCTCGAGGAAGGCCTCTACCTCCGCCCGCGCCGTCTCGTCGAGCTTCACCGGGTTGTTGGGTCGGTAGCCCAGCACGGCGGACTGCACCGTGAAGCCGAAATTGGGCAGCGCACGCGTCACGGCGTCGAGATCCGTGGGATCGGTCAGGAACAGCGTGACGTTGTCCTGCGCTGGCTCGAGATCCTGCGCGCCGGCCTCGATGGCCGCCACCTCGGGATCCGCGTCCGGTGTGTTGGGCGTGGCCTCGATCATGCCGAGGTACTTGAAATCCCACGACACCGAGCCCGAGTTGCCCAACTGTCCCTTGCGAAACAGCATGCGCACGCTCATCGCGGCGCGGTTCTTGTTGTCGGTGAGGCACTCGACGATCACCGGCACCTGGTGCGGCGCGAAACCCTCGTAGGTCACGTGCTCGTAGTGCACC
>JAGPES010000583.1 GCA_018057015.1 Pseudomonadales bacterium
TCCGAAGCGGTGTTCCGCGAGGTGCCGAAGCTCGAGCGCTTCCAGGCGTTGCTGCGACTCGCGGTCGCCGCCGGTCCGCTGCTCGGTCTGATCGGTACCGTGCTCGGCATGATCATGACCTTCCAGAGCATCACGGAATCCGGTTCCAGCGACCCCAAGCTGATGGCCGACGGTATCGGCGCGGCGATGATCGCGACGGTTCTCGGTCTCGGTATCGCGATCCCGCTGCTGTTCGGCAACGCGCTGCTGACTTCGCTGTCGCGTGGCGTGACGCAGGTCATCGAGGAACAGTCGGCCGGCATGCTGGCCGAAAGCATCGAGAGGCAGCGCCGTGGTTGAGAACATCCCTCTGTTGAACGGAATCGCCCATCTGCGGGCGGACGGCGGCCCGTTCGTCGGATGGATCTTCGCCTCGGGCGTGCTGCTGTGGGGGCTCGTGATCGAACGCATCTGGTACTTCTGGCGGGTGCTGCCCGCGCAGGCCGCGGCAATGCAGGCCCAGTGGATGGCGCGCACCGACCGCAATTCGTGGTGCGCGCGCCAGATTCGCCAGCGGATGATCTCGCGCCTGAACGAGTCCATGACGGCCGGGTTTCCGGTGATGCAGGTGCTGGTGCCCATGTCACCGCTGCTCGGCCTCATCGGGACCGTGACGGGCATGCTCGAGGTGTTCGACTCCATGGCGCTGCGCGGCAACGCCGATGCGCGCAGCATGGCGAGCGGTGTTTCCGAAGCGATGATCTGCACGATGACGGGGCTCGCGGTGAGCATCACGGGTCTGTACCCGGTGCACTACTTCCGCACCCGTGCCGCGCAGGAAACCGAACTTCTAGCAGACAGGTTGCCACTGTAATCATGCGTCTCAAGCGTCGCGTACAAGCCGAACATGAATCGTCCCACGGGATCGACCTCGCTCCCATGCTGGACTTCGTCATCAACCTGCTGATCTTCTTCATCATCACCGCGGTGTTCGTGAAGGCGACCGCGGTGCAGGTGAACCGGCCGACCGGTTTCGAGCAGCCGAACGAGGACGACTCCAAGAGTATCCAGATCCAGGTGCTGGACAACGGCGAGGTGTGGGTGGACAACCGCTCGGTCGACGTGCGCGCGGTGCGCGCCAACGTCGAGCGCATGAGCGCGGTTCATCCGGATGCCGGCGTGCTGATCCTGGCGAATGACATGGCGCCCTCGGGCGTGGTGGTCGAAGTGGTGGACCAGGTGCACCTCGGTGGCATCTACAACATCACCTTCAGCACCACGAACTAGACGAACAACGAGGACACGACGGTGAAAGCAAGCCGACATTCTGCCGAAGGCGAGGATCACGGCATCGACCTGGCGCCGATGCTCGATTTCACGATCAACCTGCTGATCTTCTTCATCATCACGACCTCCTTCATCAAGGAGCCGGGGATCACGGTGTTCCGCCCCACGGCGGTGACCGCCGAGGAGCGCCCGTCGGGGAACCTGCTCGTGGCGATACGGGAGAACGGCGACATCTGGATCGACCGCCGCGCGGTGGAGCTGCGGGAAGTCCGCGGCATCATGGAACGCCTGCATGTGGAGCGTCCGGACGACAGCGTCGTGATCATCGCCGACCGCGCGTCGCGCGCGGGCATGGTGGCGAAGGTCATGGACGAGGTCCGCCTGGGCGGAATCAAGGATGTGGCCATCGCAGCCGACACGGATGCGGGCGGCTGAACGGGAACGTGGGGAGTAAGTCGTCTTGATCATCAGGATTCCGATAGCGCTGGTACTCGGCGGCCTGTTTTCACTGGTCATGTTCTGGGTGCTCTGGAAGCTGATCAGCGGGCCCATCGACACGACGCAAATGCGTGAAGCGACGCGCATCGAGTTCACCCGCATGCGCAAGGACACCGACGTGGCCAGCAAACGCGAGCAGAAAGTCGAGCGCGAACGCCCGCCGCCCGCGCCCGAAGTGCCGCGGATGGCCTTCAGCTCCGGCAGCGTGGAGAGCAACGTGGCGACCCTGTCGCCGAGCGTGGACGCGGGTTCCGCGATGTCGAAGTTGTCGCTGAGCGCCGGCTCCGACCGCGACACCATCCCGCTGGTTCGCGTGCCGCCGGATTATCCGCAGCGTGCGCTCAGCCGCGGCCTCGAAGGCTGGGTGCAGGTGCAGTTCACGATCACCGGCACCGGCGCGGTCAAGGACGCGGTCGTGGTCAAGTCCTCGAGCAAGATCTTCGAGGAGGCCGCGATCAAGTCGATCCTGCGCTGGCGTTACAATCCCAAAATCGAGGGTGGTGTTGCAGTGGATCGCGTGGGCGTCCAGACCATCATCCGCTTTGCCCTGGAGAACTGACGATGCGGCAATCCGGTTTTCTTCTGCGCGTCGCCTGTTCGATGCTGGTCGCATTCGCGCTGGCCGGCAACGTCGCAGCGCAGAAAAAGGATGACGAGAAGGCGCCTCCGCCCACCGGCATCGACGCCGCGACCGGCAAGATCCTGACCGAGGCCATCGAAGCGCTGAACAAGGAGAACTACGCCGGCGCCAAGGC
>JAGPES010000584.1 GCA_018057015.1 Pseudomonadales bacterium
CTTCCTGCAGATGGTCATGAAGTCGATGCGCGCGACCACCGGCCAGAACGGCATGATGGACAGCGAGCAGACGCGCAGCTGGCAGGGCATGCTCGACCAGCAGATGGCGCTCGAGATGTCGCAGTCGGGCGGCACCGGGCTGTCCGAGATGCTCTACCGCCAGCTCGGCGGCAAGGCCGCGGCCTCGCCCGAGGCGGCAGGCGAGGCCGGCAAGAACGGCTTCGACCTTGCCGACGTGCGTCGCCGCCCGGCAATTCCTGCCGTGCTCGCGCATGCCGCGGAAAGCCTTGCCGCCGCAGGAAAGGCCGCCCTGCCGGCCGAGGCGCGCGTGCCGGCGCTGGGCGCCGCCGCGACGGCAGGCGAGTTCTCCGCGCTGTCGGTGTACGAGCGCGCCGCGCTGCAGACCCGGCTCGACGCCGCGGTGCGCAGCGCGCGCGATGCCGGCGGCGCGGTGTCGAGGTCCGCGCAGGACTTCGTCACCGAGGTGTGGCCGCACGCACAGGAAGCCAGCCGTCGCACCGGCATCCCGGCCGAGTTCATGGTCGCCCAGGCGGCGCTCGAGACCGGCTGGGGACAGAAGCAGCTGCGCCACGAGGACGGCAGCCCGAGCCACAACCTCTTCAACATCAAGGCCGGCTCGAGCTGGAAGGGCGACACCGTGTCCCGCGATGTCATCGAGTACGCCAATGGGCAGGCCTACACCGAGTCCTCGCGCTTCCGTTCCTACGGCTCGTACGCCGAGTCCTTCCGCGACTACGCCCAGCTGATGACGCGCAGCCCGCGCTACGCCGGCGTGCTCGGCCAGACCGACGCGGCGGCGTTCGCGCGCGGCCTGCAGGACGCAGGCTACGCCACCGACCCGATGTACGCCGACAAGCTCGCCCGCATCATCGGCGGCAACACCTTGCGCAACGCGCTGGCAATGGCGGGCTGAGGCCCGGCGGTCGAGGTGCGTATCGAGCGCTGGCAAGGATCTTGCATCTAGAGCCTCGAACCAGCGCCTCAGGGAAACATCATGTCGTCCTTGCTCAATATCGGACTGACCGGGCTCAGCGCCTCGCAGGCCTACCTCAACACCACCAGCCACAATATCGCCAACGCGGCGACGCCGGGCTTTCATCGCCAGAATGTCACCCAGGAAGCGCGCGACCCGCAGTATCGCGGCGGCGCCTTCTTCGGCACCGGCACGGGCGTCACCGGCGTGGAGCGCAGCTACAGCCAGCTGCTCGAGGGGCAGGTCCTGAGCGCGGACAGCCGGCGTGCCGAGTACGCCGCCTACAGCCAGTTCGTGAGCCAGCTCGACAACGTGCTCGCCGACGCCGACACCGGCCTCACCCCCGCGTTCAACGAGTTCTTCGGCGCGCTGCAGAACGTCACCTCCAACCCCACCAACGTCGCGGCCCGCCAGGCGCTGATCTCCAGCGGAGAGACCCTGTCCGCGCGCTTTCGCACGCTGGACGGGCGCATCTCGGAGATCTCGGAGGGCATCGAGACCGAGATGCGCAGCACCCTCGAGAGCATCAACGGCTACGCCGCCGCGATCGCCGAGCTCAACCAGCGCATCGTCAGCTCGCGTGCCGGTGGCGCCGGCTCGGCTGCCAACGACCTGCTCGACCAGCGCGATCAGGCGATCGCCGAGCTCAACCGCCTGGTCAAGGTGAGCACGGTGGCGCAGCGCGACGGAACCCTGTCGGTCTTCATCGGCTCCGGGCAGAGCCTGGTCATGGGCAACCGCGCCAAGCAGCTCGAGCTGGGCGAGCAGCTCGACGAGAACGGGCGCTCGATGATCATGGTGCGCGGCAACTCGGGGGTGGTGGAGCCGCTGGCCGAGAGCCTGGTCGGTGGCGGCGCGCTCGGTGGCCTGCTGGCCGCGCGCCGCGAGGGCACGGCCTCGGCGCAGCGCAGCCTCGGCCTGCTGGCGACCACGCTGGCGACCGAATTCAACAACCAGCACGCGCTCGGCCTCGATCTGGACGGCCGGCTGGGCGGCGAGTTCTTCAAGATCGGTGGCGTGCGGGTCGACCCGCCCGACAGCGGCGTGAGCGTGCGGATCGACCCGCAGCAGGTCTCCGCGCTCACCGGCAGCGACTACTCGTTGCGCTACGACGGGGCGGCCTACCAGCTCATCGATATCGCCACCGGGAGCGCGGTGCCCGCCGCGCAGATGCAGGTCACGACCTCGGGAGGCACGAGCACGATCAAGGCGCACGGGCTGATCTTCACCGCCGCGGCGGGTGCGCCGACCGAGTCCGCCTTCGTGTATCCGACCCGCTACACCGCGGGGGCGATCGAGGTGGCGATCCGCGACCCGCGTGCGGTTGCGGCGGCGGCGCCGGTGCTGGCGAGCCTGGCCACCGGCGAGGGCAGCTCGCTGCAGGTCCGGCAATCCGGCCTCGCCGATCGCGGCAGTGCGGCGTCCGGAAGCGAGCTCGGCCTGCCGGCACTGCGCTACACCTACGACGCGGCGAACAAGCGCTTCGAGCTCGACACCGCTGGACCGGCCGGCTGGCCCTCGACC
>JAGPES010000585.1 GCA_018057015.1 Pseudomonadales bacterium
GGCCGGGACCGATCCGGTTGCTCTGGACGAGATCAAGGCCGACCTCAAGACCGGCAGCGACGCGCTCGCTGCTGCGGTCGCCGCCAACCAATAGGAGAGCACCATGGCAGCCAGCAGCGCCCGCGGTACCACGTTCAACATCGACGTGCACTCGATCGTCAGGCGGTACAACCGAATGCTGATCGAGATCACCAAGTCGCAGTCCAGCGGGATCTCGCAAACGATGCCGTTCGACGTGACGCGGATCGAGTCGTACATCAGCGCCATGGCGGCGTTCATCGACTTCGTGGTCGGGCAGCCGCTGCTCGACTGCCCGGAGACGGGGCCGACCGAGATCCAGCTCCCGGAGAATCCGGTTGTGCCGTTCCTCGAGAACGAATCCGCGTACGACGTGATGCAGCTCGTGCAGATTGCGCGCGACGAGATTGCCGCATCGCAGTCGTCACGCATCCCGACGAACCTGGTCTCCTTCGACTACGAGCGGCAGAAGAGCTACCTCGCCAAGGTCAGCAGCCTGCTCGCGTACATCAAGTCGTCGGAGCCGCTGGATCTGCCGGAATCGTCGCCCGGCGTCGCCATGACCGGCTCGGGTCGGCTCGGCGTCAACCCGGCGTAAACCACGCGCCACAACGGCCAACCCGGGGCGGCAGCCTGGCCCCGGGTTCACGGACATCACGGAGACAACGATGACGAATGCCGAAATCCTCGCCGCGGTCCAGATCCTGCTGCGGCAGCTAACCCCTGAAGTAACTGCCCCGGTCGCGCCGCAGCCTGTCGTCGACCCAGCGATAGGCAACACGCCGGGTGGTATGGCAATGGGCGCCTACAGCGGGCCAACGGTGGCCGTGCGGCCGACGGGCGTGCTGGCGCAAGGCGTGGTCCGCTGGTGGCCGGTGGTGCAGCCGAACGAAACGCGGTTTTCCGACTACCTCTGGCGCATGACGAGCTTGAAGCGCGAGGACGGTCTGCCGTACGTCCCGGCGCAGTACCGCGCGCAGCTATCGACGCTGATCTCGTCCGCAGGCTACGGCAAGCCGTTTGGCCCCGACGAGTTCCCGTGGCGCGCAGACTGCTTCAGCTACCCCGAGGACTGGCGCACGCAGGCGCAGATCGACCAGACGGCGCGCGACGAGGCGGGATGGGTCGCGACGCACCGCCGGATGCAGCAGGGTGGCGACGATGCGAACACTGGCAGCGGCGGCACTCTGTAGCCTCGCCGCGTCGGCGATCGCGGGCGAGTACGTTGTCCGCGACGCCTGTCCGGCGTACAGCCTGGCGCGCGCCGGCGGCGACGTGCTGGTGCGCTGCGTTACCGGCAAGCCGGCGTACCGTCTCGTAGGCCTGTGCCGCGGCGGCCCGGTCGAATACTGGATGCGAGGAGGCCAGCTGTGGATCTGGTGCAAGGGGCAGCCGCGACCGAGCGCGGCACGTTGACCGACGCGGAGCGGATGATCATGTGCGACGACCCTGTGGACATCCCGCCGGACGGCGACCCGGCGGATCTGCTGCGGCCCGAGGAGCGGCAGCGGTGCGAGGTCTGGACGCGGGTGATGGGGTACCACCGCCCGGTGTCCTCCTTCAACATTGGGAAGCGCGGCGAGCACGCCGAACGGAAGATGTTCAGGGAAGCGTGCTGCGAGACGCGGGCGCCGCAGACGCTGTTCGTCTAAACCCGCCCGCCAGATCAACGCAGGCGCTGCGATCGGCGCGCGGCTGACGTTTCTACCTACGTCGGGGCTGGTACGGCGCGCTGTAGGGCCGCTATCACGCCAAATTCACGCCAAACAGCGCCGCAGCCCGCGCCGGTGCTGGTGTCCGGTTGCCTCTTCTGGGCACCACGACACTCCTGACAACGGCCCCACTCGGGGCCGTTTCTCTTGTGCGCCCGGCACGGGCGCACTCCTGCGGGTGCAAGTCCCGCCACGAGTTGATCACAGCGAGTGAAGCGAAGCGCAACTGCATGAGGGTGACCGAGTGTGGGGAGGAAGCGTGGAGCGCAGCTGCGAGCCGATGAACAAGAACCGGATAGAAGGCGCTGTCGAGCAGGGCGAGCGGGCATGAAACCGCGAAGCTCTCGTGATCAAGGCGAGGTGGCGTAGATCCGGCGGTTGTGCAGCGAAGGAGTGCGGTCTTACCCGGGGAGATCTCGCCTCATGGCTGAAAGGCCGACGTGGCAACACGGAGCGAGAAGTCAGCAGCGGCCGTAGTAGCTGCCAGTACGGGGCGAAGGGCCAAAGGGGTAGGAGAAGGTGCCCTGTGATTCTCGGCAATGGACTGTCTCAGATGTTCGCCATCGCGAAGCTCGCCGAACCGGTGCCGAAGGTGAAGCCCGACGCACTCCGGCAGCGAGAAACCAAAGCCGGCGGATTACAGCTCAGCCACTTCAGGCGGAGCGCGGGGAGGTACTCCTGCACCCCGACCTCAACTACTCCAACCGCCCGGTGCGGACCCGCATGCCGGGTGGTGTGGGAGGGGCGGCTGGGGTAACCTGGCCCCCCTATCCCAATCGTAAATCAG
>JAGPES010000586.1 GCA_018057015.1 Pseudomonadales bacterium
GCACTCAGCAGGTGATCGCCGGTTCGATAGGGCATGCCCACGTTCGTATCCAGATCGCTGTCGAAATTGTCCGGGGCGCAGTTCGCGGCTGTCTTCGGCCCCGTGAGCGGACAGTTGTAAAGCATCGCCGGTTCATGCCCGAGACGTCCGCGCCTGGTCGCTGGATCCAGCACCAGCAGCACGCGGAAGCCGAAGTTGCTGAGGTAGGTGTAAAAGGGCTGCACTGCGTAGGTAACGCGCGGTGCCGGGATCTTTTCAGCCTTGTCCAGCAGCCGCGCAGCAGCGACTGCGAGTTGCTCGCCGATGATCTCGGTGCGGCGGAAGTTCCTCTGGGTGTAGTTGGCATCGCCCGCGGGGCCGATGGCCCCTGGCGGCGCAACCATCTGGTTGCCCAGCGGGTGGGCCTGGTCCACCTCCCAGACATCCGCGCCGCCCGGGCCGATCAGCACGCCGAGCGCACCGTTCAGGAACAGCACCTCGCCGCCGTAGCGCTTGCCCAGGTCCTCGCGCAGGATGCCGGGGAAGTCCGAGGTGAAATAGCGGCCCTTGGCATTGCAGTCGTTCCCGGTCAGCCCTAGCGTGACGCAGTCCTGCTCGATTTCCGTCAGCGGGGGCGCCCAGTTGAGCGTCCCTTCCGGATGGTTGTTCCACTGCACCGTGGTGGCTATCACCGTGCCTTTCGTGTCGGTCGCCTGCAGCACGTTCAGCCGCGGATCGAAGATCTGCGGGTCGGTGCCGTCGTTCATGCCGAACCAGTGCTCGCCGGCCGCGACCTGCAGCCGTGCCGGGCGCCGGTTCTTCACCGCCGCGGCAACTACCGCGGCAGCCTGGTCCATCATGTGCTCGTACCAGTCGTGATTCACGTCGAAGGCGGTGTCCGGGCCGTGGTGATTGTGCGTCGCCGAGACCACGATCTTCAGCTTCTTCGCGATGCCCGGCGGCAGCAGCGCCTTCGCTCGGCTGCGGATCGTCTCGGCGTCGTTGCGAAAGACCATGTACAGGTCCGTGGCGACAACCACCACGATGTGCGGGCTGCGCGGATCGTCGATCGCCATCGCCGTCGCGCGGATGTCGTCACGCACCCAGTAGGCGGCATCCTCGCCGTTGCCCACGGCGATGCGGCCGTCGTCCCACTCGGGCACCGGGATGCCGGGGTCGTAGGCGTTCTTGCGCGCGGGCAAACCCGCCGCGAGGTAGTCGTAGCTGCCGTTTACCAGAGGCAGCACCGACGCGGATGCCGCGCCCACGAGCAGCGTGCCCTGGCCCGGCGCAGTTTGTGGTGCTGCCTGGGGTGCAGCCGAGCACAGTATGCCGAGAGCGAATAACGAAGCGAGGAAACGACCGTTTAGCATGGCAACGCCCTTCCTGATTTTTGTCTGGTTCAAAAGGGGACCGCTTGCCGCAGACTGCTCCCGACGCAGTGGCCTGTCAAGCAACCAGAACGCGCAACCAGAACGCGCGAGCTGGAATGCGCGGCGCGTGGCGGCGCCTTCTTCTCCTCGAAGGCCGACGGCGACGCGAAGGCCTTGCTCCGTGGCGACTCCGGCGGTGCGGCGTACATGCGTCGCACGCCCGACATGCCGCCGTGCAGGCGTTCGACCATGTCGAGCAGCTGGCGCGCGCCGACGCGCTTCGGGTTCGCGTGGTGATCCCCCGCGCGCGCGCCGACGTAGCTGTCGGTGCAATTCACCGGCAAGGGCGGCATGAGAGAGATCTACTGGTTCCGCAACGACCTGCGCCTGCAGGACAACCCCGGGTTGCTGGCGCACGCGCAGGCCGACGAGTTGCTGTGTGTCTTCTTCTGGCCCCGCCCGCGCCCGTGGTGCAACGTGTCCGGGATCGGTGCCCACCGTGAGCGATTCCTTGTCGAGAGCCTGCAGGCGCTGCGCGACGCGCTGCGCGAGCGCGGCCAGGATCTGCTCGTATTGCAGGGAGCACCGGAACTGCTGTTGCCGGACCTGGTCGGGCAGCACCGCATCGCGCGCATCGGTGTCGCGCGCGCAGGCGGCGTCGACGAGGAGCGCCAGCTCGAAGGGGTGCGTGCGCGCGTCGGGATTCCCCTCGCGTTGCATCCGGCCAACACGCTGTTTCGGCACGAGCAGCTGCCGTTCCCGCCCGGCGGGATGCCGCGCCAGTTCACGCCGTTTCGCGAGCGCGTGGAGGCGCTGGACGTAGACGCCGTGCAGCCCGCGCCGGATGCGCTGCCGCCCCCACCGCGCGCGGCGAGGTTCGCCGCCCTCGCGCGCCCGGTCGCTTCGCCGCACCCCGGCTTCGCCGCGCGCGGCGGCACAGTTGCCGGCGAGCGACGCCTGCACGACTGGATGTGGCGCGAACGCGCCGCCGTGTACTACAAGGACACGCGCAATGCGCTGGACGGCCTCCATGCCTCGGCCAGGCTGTCGCCATGGCTTGCCAACGGCAGCCTGTCGGCGCGCCAGGTCGCGCTGGAGCTGTTGCGCTTCGAGCGCGAAGAAACGCGCAACGAGTCCACGGGCTGGTTCCGGCAGGAGCTGCTG
>JAGPES010000587.1 GCA_018057015.1 Pseudomonadales bacterium
GCCCGCGCCCGTGTTCCAGCTGATCTTCAGCGCATCCCGCGCCTGTTTCGCGCGCCAGAAGTGATCGGCCACCACGGCGACCCCTTCGCCGATGTCGATCACCTCGCGCACGCCGGGCATCGCACGCGCGGCGGCAGCATCCACGCCGGCGACCGTGCCGCCGATCACCGGGCACTGCGCGAGCGCGGCATACACCATGCCGGGCTGCGTCGCATCCAGCCCGAACAGGCGCTCGCCGCGCACCTTGGCGTGCGTATCCAGCCGCTTCTGGGTCGCCGACCCGATTTGCGTGAATGCACCCGGGGATTTCAATGCCAGGAATTCGGGCGCCGGCACCGGCAGCCCCGCCGCGATGCCCGAGAGAAAGCCGTAGCCGAGCTTGTTGCCGTTGCGGTTGTGCACGTAGCCGTTCCTGGCCTCGAGCACGCCGATATCCACCTGCCATGTCCGGGCGGCGGCCTGGACCAGCAGCGTGCGCGCGGTCGCGCCCGCCCGGCGCAGCGGCACCCAGGCATCGCGAATCGAGGTCGAGCCGCCGGTGATCTGCGCGCCGATCATCGCGTTCGTGTACACCGCGGCCACCGGTGCCTGCTCGATCGCGAGGCTGGCAACCGGCACCTCGAGTTCCTCGGCCACCAGCATCGCCAGCGAGGTGTGCACGTCCTGGCCCATCTCGTTGCGGTGACAGATGAAGGTGATGCGGTTGTCGGGGTCGATGCGGATCCAGGCATTCAGCTCGACCGGCCCCTTGGCCACGCCCGCCGCGCGGCTTTGCGGCAGGTGCAGCCCGAGGATCATGCCGCCGGTTGCGGTGGCGCCCAGCTCGAGGAATTGACGGCGTTTCATGGCTCAGCCCTCCAGCGCCGTGGCGGCGTCCCTGATCGCCTGCCGGATGCGCGAATAGGTGCCGCAGCGGCAGATATTGCCGTCCATCGCGGCGGTGATCTGGGCGTCATCCGGTTTGGGATTGTTCGCGAGCAACGCGGTGGCCGACATGATCTGCCCCGACTGGCAGTAGCCGCACTGCGGCACGTCGAGGGCTTCCCAGGCCTGCTGCACGGCCTGGGCGACCTTGCCGTCCAGGCCTTCGATGGTGGTGATCGTCTTGCCGGCGGCATCCGCCGCGCTGGTCACGCAGGCGCGCGCGGGCTTGCCGTCGATGTGCACGGTGCAGGCGCCGCAAAGCGCCACGCCGCAGCCGAACTTCGTGCCGGGCATGTCGAGGTGATCGCGCAGGATCCACAGCAGGGGCGTATCGGGCGCGGCATCGACGCGGTGCTCGCGGCCATTGATCGTGAGCTGGAGCATGGGCGCTCTCCCGTCTTGTTGTTGGCCCGCCGGATTATGCACCGGGCGCCATATCGTGCAAATGCAGGGGCCGCTGTCGGCATGAATGCCGACCCACATTTAATCCCCTGTGGGTCGCCATTCATGGCGACAGCGGCATCCCGGAAGGCACATGCCGGCATTCCTGCCGACCCACATTAGTCCCCTGTGGGTCGCCATTCATGGCGACGACGGCCTAGAACACGCGGTAACGCTTGCGCACGTGGCGCTGGCGCATCTCGATCTCGCGCCGGCGCTGGTCCGGGCTCACCGCCGGTGTCGACGGGTGCAGGTGCGCGCGGATCTCGTCGAAGCGCACCTTCTTCGCACTGATCTCGGGCCACAGCTCCGCGGGCGGCTGCTCGCTGTAGGCCCAGCGCGGCGACAGGAAGCCCTGCGCGTGACCCGTGGTGTCGAGCCAGTTCGGCACGCCGGGGTCACGGTGCGCCACCACCAGGCGGATCACGCCGTCGGGATCCACGTGGCTCTGCCAGCCGTTCAGCGAGCTGATCTGGCTGGCGTACTCCAGTGATTCGCCCCACAGGTTGCCGAGCTGGAAGCCGATGTAGCGCGGCGGCACCTTGATGCGGTTCTCGATCACCAGCGCCTCGTCGGGACCGAGGTCGAACACGCCGCCGGCATAGAGGTTGGTGCTCATGCCGCCGCCGGTCGCCCCCGAGGCGGCGTTGATGGTGTTGAAGGCGTTGCGCGGCATCGCGATGCCGGGCATCGAGCCCTTGCGTTCGCCGTAGACGCCCATCGGGATGGTCCAGAAAGCGTTCCAGAAGTGCATCTGCCCCTTCACGAGCTGGCCGAAGCGGCGGATCTCGGCGGCCGCCTGGGCCGGCGTGTAGGGCGCGGGATGCGTGCCCTCGGCACCGAGCTGCGTCATCTCGAAATGGATCGCGTCCTCGCGCGCCCAGTCGTAGAACAGCTGACGCCCGGAAACGTAGCTGGCGTAGCGCTCGGGCGGCATCGCGGGATCCACCGGGTGCGGCCGGTGCTCGACCTTCAGCGTGCAGATGTAATTGCCGGTGTGGCCCGCGGGGCGCTCGGGCGCGAACAGGATCTCGAAGCTGCCGTCGGGGTTCACCTCGATGCGCGAGCAGTCGAGCCTGCCGGTCTGCAGCTTCATGCCGGGGCGCAGTTCCGAGAGATCGCCGGTATCGCCCGACAGCCC
>JAGPES010000072.1 GCA_018057015.1 Pseudomonadales bacterium
CTCGCCGACGTGCTGATGAGCCGTTACGAGAAACGCTCGACGATCATCACGTCCAACCGACCGGTCGAGGACTGGGCCACACTGCTGGGCGACGTGGTCATCGTGACACCGCTGCTCGACCGGCTGATGCACCACGCGCATCTGCTGAAGTTCGAGGGCAAGAGCTGGCGCCTGCGCGAAGCGGCGGCCCGAGTTGCGAAGCGCGAAGACCGCGTGTAACCATCCACCCGTCCCGCCGCCTCAGATGGGGGAATTTGACTTGGCCACGGATGGGGGAGTTTGAGGTGGCCGCCGGGGCATGTACAGAAAATCGCATTTTCTATACATCTTGGCCGTGCCGTGCATGGAAATCAGCCTCTTTCTGTACAAGTTCCCCGCCATGCTGACCGTCGCGCGGCACTGCCACGCAACGCTCCAACCCCTTCCCGGCACGCACCGGAATTCTTGCAAGCCATTCGACTTGTGTATTATCCACCCCGGTCGATTCGCAATAACGGAGCACATCAATGAGCATGATCAAGGAATTCAAGGAGTTCGCCGTCAAGGGGAATGTGGTGGACATGGCCGTCGGCATCATCATCGGTGGCGCCTTCGGGACCATCGTCCAGAGCCTTGTGAAAGACGTGCTGATGCCGCCGATCGGCCTGCTGCTCGGCGGAGTCGACTTTTCGGGCCTGTTCCTGGTGCTCAAGGGCGACGGTGAGTTCAAGAGCATCGCCGATGCCGCCTCTGCCGGTGCCGTCACCGTCAACTATGGCGTATTCATCAACAACATCATCAGCTTCCTCATCGTCGCCTTCGCGGTGTTCCTGCTGATCAAGGGCATCAACAAGCTCAAGCGCGAGGAGAAAGCCGCTCCCGCGGAACCGCCGCCCACCCCGGAAGACGTGCTGCTGCTGCGCGAGATCCGCGACAGCCTGAAGAAGTAGGGCGACCCCTGAAGAACCCGGCACCTTGCCGGGTTCTTCGCTTTCGGGAGGGCACGTCCCGTTGCCCCGCTGGCGGGCCGGCCAGATCCGACTACTTCGCCCGCGACGGCAGCCTGATCGACTCACCCGCGACCATGAACACCCCGCGGCCGCGGTGGTGCAGGGTGCGCGGATCCTTCACCGTCGGGTCGATCCAGGCCTTCACGACCTCGAGCACGAAGAAGTTGTACCGGTTCACGAGGCGCGTATCGACCACGCGACATTCCAGGTTCGCCCAGCACTCGGCCACCAGCGGCGACCCGACCAGTTTCGCGGGCACCGCCGTCAGCGCGCAGGTCGCGAACTTGTCCACGCGTCGCCCTGAACTGTTGCCACAGGCGACCACCTTGGCCGCGAGCCCCGCGGCCGGGATGTTGAGCACGCATTCACGCGTGGCCTTCAGCGCCGCGAAGCTGAAGTCGCGACCGCTGACAACGCAGCCGACCAGCGGCGGCTCGAAGTCCATCATGGTGTGCCACGACAGCGCCATCACGTTGTCGCGACCCTTGTGGCGGGTCGATAGAAGAAGGACGGGGCCGGGCTCGAGCAGGCCGTAGACCCTGGCGAGGGCGAGCGTGTGCCTGGCCATGACCGCAACCTCGACGTCTCGGGGGGGGTTATGGGGGCATCGTAAGGCGCGCCGTCCGCGCGCGAAACACCGGGGCGCAGACGAATGGACAACGCCGACCACGCATCGCAGTCTCGAAAGACCCGTTTGGGGCATGATTTTTGATTTCTACTGGCTGATCCAGTACTTATCTATTACTCTTCAAGCGATCGGCGAACACTGGAGAGTAGCGGTATGATTCGCAGGAAGAGTACGTCCATGACCCTGGTTGCAGGGCTCGTGTGCAGCCTGCTCGCCTGCGCCGCCGCGCTCGCCGAGCAACGTGCGCTCGACCCGCACCGGTTGCAGCTGCAATCGACCAACGCCGTGGTATTCGATGCGCGTACAGGCGAGGTTCTGTACTCCAAGAACGCCGAGGCCACCGCGCCGATCGCCTCGATCACCAAGCTGATGACCGCGATGGTGGTGCTCGACGCCAGGCAGCCGATGGAGGAGATGCTGTCGATCTCGAAGGAAGACGTCGATCGCCTGAAGGGAACCTACTCGCGGCTGCAGATAGGCACCCGGCAGTCGCGCAAGGAAATGCTGCGCCTGGCGCTGATGTCGTCCGAGAACCGCGCCGCTTCGGCGCTGGGGCGCCACTACCCGGGTGGACGCGCTGCCTTCGTCGCGCAGATGAACCGCAAGGCGACGGCGCTGCGCATGAGCCACACCCACTTCGACGACACCACCGGGCTGTCGAGCCGCAACCTCTCCTCGGCCGGCGACCTCGTAAAGATGACCCAGGCCGCCAGCCAGTACGCGCTGATCCGCGAGTTCACGACCACCCCGGAGCGCACGGTGATGTTCCCGCAGCCGCGCTATTCGCTGGGATTCGTCAACACCAACCGCCTGGTGCGCGCGGGCTCCTGGGATATCGA
The DNA here is from genome assembly GCA_018057015.1 of Pseudomonadales bacterium. GTDB lineage: Bacteria > Pseudomonadota > Gammaproteobacteria > Pseudomonadales > UBA5518 > UBA5518. The sequence continues at coordinate 2,457 of JAGPES010000072.1, forward strand.
ACTGAGCAAGACCGGTTACACCAACGAAGCCGGGCGCTGCCTGGTCATGAAGACCCGCGTCGGCGACCGCCCGATGGTGATGGTGCTGCTGAACTCGCAGGGCAAGCTCACGCCCGTGGGTGACGCCACCCGCATCAGGCAGTGGCTCGAGACCAGCAACTACCTCGCCATCGCCCGTCGCACCACCTCCGCCTGACCCCGCAAAGGCGACCGTTCCCGAGATCGGATCAGATCGAGAGATCGGCGGGGGATTCCATGCGCTGGAGCTCCCAGAGGCGGCGGTAGAGGCCGCCGCGGGCGATCAGTTGCGCGTGCGAGCCGCGTTCCTGGATGTGGCCGCGCGCCAGCACGACGATCTCGTCGACTTCGCGCAGCGTCGACAGGCGGTGCGCGATCACCACCATGGATACCTGTCCGTGCAGCGCATGCAGCGCCCGCTGCAGCAACTCCTCGGTCGCGCTGTCGATGCTCGCGGTGGCCTCGTCGAGGACGAGCACCGCGGGATCGCGCAGCAGCGCCCGCGCCAGGATCACCTGCTGGCGCTGGCCCGCCGACAGCGCCGCGCCGCGCTCGCCGACCGGCGTCTGCAGGCCCTGATCCAGGCTGGCCAGGAACGGGCCGAGACCCGCGCGTTCGGCGACCTCGAGGATCCGCCCCGGCTCGGCACCCAGCCCGAAGTCGATGTTCTCCGCGATCGTGCCCGCGAGCAGGAAGGGATCCTGCGGCACATAACCCACCAGCCGCCCGAAGGTGCGGTCGTCGATGTCGGCGAGCGGCACCCCGCCCAGCGTGATGGTGCCCGCACCCGGTTCGTGGAAGCGCAGCAGCAGGCCGGCGATCGTGCTCTTGCCGCTTCCGGTAGCCCCGACGAGTGCCAGCGATCGGCCGGGCGCGATATCGAAGCCGATGTCGTGCAGCACCGCGGCCCCCTCGTCGTAGGCGAAACCGACACCCTCCGCGCGCAGCCGCGTGTCGGTCGGCAGCGGCCCCTGCAGCCGTGGTGCGCGTGCATCGGCGCGCTCGCTCAGCTCGAACACCCGCGTGCCGGAAACCATGGCGTTCTGGAACATGCTGAGCCGGTGGGTGACGTCGATCACCGGCTCGGCCAGGCGCCCGAGGTAGTTCACGAACACGTAGATCACGCCGATCTCGATGCCGCCACCCATCGCCGCGGTGCCTGACCACAGCACCAGCGCGGCCATGCTGCACATCATCAGCACGTCCACCAGCGGACGCAGCATCATCGCGTCCAGCCTGAGCGAGGCCATGCGCGCGCGGTAATGCGTGCTGCACAGTTCGCCGAAGCGCGCGTCGAAGCGCACCGCCTGGCGGGTGAGCTGGATCGCGCGCACGCCGCCGATCGACTCCGACAGCGCGCCGTTGATCGCCGCCAGCGCCTGGCGCACCGCGCGAAAGCGTGCGCCGCTCACGCGCTGGTAGGTCCACATCACTGCCAGCGCGGCCGGCAGGAAGGCAAGGCAGGGAATCGCCAGGCGCCAGTCGAGCAGCAGCATCGCGATGGCCATGCCGATCACGCGCGCGCTGTTGGCCACCACCACGCCGAGCACATTGACGTAGAAGTCCTTGACCGCCTCGGTGTCGTTGGTGAGCCGCGACACCACCGCGCCCACGGGCGTGCGGTCGAACCACGCCACCGGAAGGCGCAGCGCCGTGGCGAACGCCCGCTCGCGCAGGCTCGCCACCGCGGCGAGCGCGATCCGCGCCAGCTGCACGCCCTGCGCGTAACCCGCCGCCGCCGCGATCAGTTGCAGCGCGACGTAACCGCCTGCCAGCGCCAGCACCTTCGCGAGCGGATACGAGCCCGTCTGCACGTGCTCGTCGATGAAGACCTTGATCAGCAGCGGGCCGCCCACCTCCGCCGCGGCCGCGACCAGCACCAGCACGGCGGCGATCGCGAAGGCGCGGCGATCGCGCGTGGCCAGCGCGAGCAGGCGTGCCAGCGTGCCCTTGTTCATGCGCCCTGCTCCACAGTTGCCGCCAGCTGCTGGTAGCGCCAGGTCTGCGCGTACCAGCCGCCGCCGGCGAGCAGCGCGGCGTGGGTGCCGCGCTCCGCGACGCGACCCTCGCGCAGCACCAGGATCTCCTCGGCCGACTGCACCGCCGACAGCCGATGGCTCACGACGACGCGGCTGAGGTGGCGCGTGTGGCGCTCGAGCTCGCCCAGGATGCGGTGCTCGGTCTCGGCATCCACCGCGGACAACGCGTCGTCGAGCAGCAGGATCTTCGCCTCGCCGAGGAGCGTGCGCGCCAGGCAAAGCCGCTGGCGCTGCCCGCCCGAGAGCGTGACGCCGCGCTCGCCGACCTCGGTGGCCAGCCCCGCCGGCAGTTGCGCCAGATCGCCGTCCAGCGCCGCCATGCGCACAGCGCCGGCCACCGCCGCCTCGTCGGCGTCGGGCCGCGCCAGGACGAGGTTCTCGCGCAGCGTATCGGAGAACAGCATGGATTCCTGCATCACGAGCGCCACGGCTGCGCGCAACGCATCCAGCCGGTACGCCGCGAGCGCGTGCCCGCCGAGGCGGATGCGCACACCCGGATCGTCGTAGAAGCGCGCGAGCAGCGCCAGCAGCGTGGACTTGCCCGCGCCGCTCGGGCCCACGATGCCGAGCGTGCGCCCGGGCGCCAGCGTGAACGCGAGCTCCGCCAGCGCAGGCTGCGTGCGTCCCGGGTAACTGAAGGCCTCGACCTTCAGCTCCAGGCGATGATCCTCGACCACGACCAGCGTGCCGTTGTCGGGAACCGCCGAGGGCGTCTGCAGGAAAGCCTGGATGCGTTCCCAGGCCGCCTTGCCGCGTTGCACCAGGTTCGCCATCCAGCCGAAGGCGAACATCGGCCACACCAGCTGCCCCAGGTACAGGCTGAAGCTGGTGAGCTCACCGATCGTGAGACGTCCCAGGCTGATCAACCACGCGCCGCCACCGATGCTGATCAGGAAGGAGGCGCCCACGGTGAGGTAGATGATCGGGTCGTAGCGAGAATCGACGCGTGCCACCCGCAGGTTCGCCGTCGTGGCCTCGTCCGAGGCACGCGCCAGCAGCGCCTCGGCATGCGCCTCCGCCCCCAGGCCGCGCAGCGCGCGCAGTCCGGCCACGCTCTCCTGCGTCACCGCGTTCAGCTGGCTGAAGGCCGCCTGCGCCACGTCGAAGCGCTGGTGCAGTTGCTGGCCCAGGCGCCACATTGCCCAGCTCATCAGCGGCCACGGCGCCAGCGCCATCAGCGTCAGCCACCCGCTCAGGGTGAACACCATCACTGCGAGCACCAGCACGCCGCTCATGATGCCGTCGAAGACCGAGAGCACCGCCTCGCCCGCGGTCATCTCCACGGCCTGCACGTCGTTGGTCGCGCGTGCCATCAGGTCGCCGGCGGGAAAGGCCCTCAGGGCCGCCGGCGACAGCCCGAGCAGGTGGGCGTAGATCTGCCGGCGCAACCCGCGCCCGAGCGCATAGGAGGCTCCGAACAGGATCTGTCGCCACAGGAAGCGCAGCCAGTAGATGCCCAGCGCGGCGGCCACGATCCCGCCGGCGTGCAGCCAGAGTCCGCGTGCGTCCATGGTTTGCGCATGGATGCCGTCGACGACCCGGCCCACGATTGCGGGCGGCAGCAGTCCGAGCACCGCGACCCCCGTCAGCATCAGGCCCGCCACCGCGTAACTGCGCCAATGCGTGCGGAAGAAGCCGCGCAGCTCCCAGAAAATATTCATGGCGGCACGATACCCGATCGCGTCGCGGCGAAGGAAAGCACGGCGCCTCGACGTCGAAGAATGCACACGATTTGCCGCCGCCCGGACGCTGCGGTGGCCGGGCACGGGGGACTTTGCGAACATGGCGGCGAACCTGCCATCACGCCCGTTACCGGTAGTGGCCGGGCGCAGCAACGCATCGGGGAGATCTGTGACCCGCATCGAGGACGTCCCGGACGAAACCCTGGTCGCCGCGCTCGCGCGCCGCGACCAGCGCGCGCTCGCGCAACTGGTGGAGCGCCACGGCGGCTGGGCCGCGCGCTTCGCCGAGCGCATGACGGGCAACACGCAGACTGCCGAGGACGTCGTGCAGAACGCGTTCCTGCGGCTGTGGAACAGCGCCGGGCGCTGGGAAGGCCGCTCGCGGTTCACGACCTGGTTCTACCGGGTGCTGCACAACCTGGCGGTGGACGAACTGCGCCGGCGTCGCGCCGGCCACGAGGAGCTGGACGACGCGATCGTGGATACGGCTGCCACGCCCCCGGAACTGCTGGAACAGGAGCGACGCGGCGCGCGCGTGCGCGCCGCGCTCGAGCGCCTGCCGGAGCGACAGCGCGCGGCGCTGGTGCTGCGTCACTACGAGGACTGCTCCCAGGGCGAGGCGGCGGAGATTCTCGGCATCAGCGAAGGCGCGCTGGAATCGCTGCTCTCGCGTGGACGCGCCGCGCTGCGCGAGCAACTGCGCGGCGAGCTGCACTAGGAGGACCGACACGTGGACATCCACCGTTTCACCGAACTGGCGCTCGCCCACGGCGCCACGCGCGAACGCTGGCCCCGGCCCGATCGCGCGCTGTACGACCGCTTCGCCGCTACCCCCGAGGGCATGGCGGCACTCGCCGATGCCGAGCGCATCGATGCCTTCCTCGACGGCTGGCAGCCGCGCGCCGATGACGCCGGGCGCGTGGCGCGCATCGTGCGGGCGGCGACCGCGAACGATGCCGGGGATGCCGTGGCCGCGCCCGTGGCACGAACGGTCGTGGTGCCGTCGCGCAGGGTCGCGGCCTGGCTCTCGACCGGGTTCGTGGCCTCGGCGCTGTTCGGTTTCGTGCTCGGCTTCACGCAGGCGAGCACGAACAGCGACGACGAGGCCTATATCGACCTGCTGCTCGGCAGCAACACCGTGATGGAGGAATTCCTGTGAGCGTGATCGACTCCCTGAAGCGCCCGGCAGTGCTGGGCACGCTGCTCGCGGTCTCGGTGGCAGGCAACCTGTTCCTCGGCGGCATCCTGGCCGGGCGCCTCGGGGCGCGCGCCATGCACCCGCCGCTGTTCGCGCGCGACTTCGAGGCGACGCTGCGCGGCGTGCCCGAGGAGCGCCGGCTGGAGATGCGCGAGCACATGCGCCGCAATGCGCCACTGGTGCGCGAACACCACGAGCGCAAACGCGCGCTGTTCGACGCCATCGCCGCCGAGATGGCACGCGAGCAGCCCGACCGTGCGCTGCTCGAGACGCAGATGGCCGAGCTGCGCGCCCGGTCCGCCGCGATGCAGGAAGCGCTGCACAAGGGCTTCCTCGATACCACGCTGGCGCTGGCGCCCGCGGAGCGGCGGAAAATGCTGGAAGCCATGCAGCAGCAAGGCGATCGCGGCTGGCGCGGGCGGCTCGACGGCCCCTGACTGACGCAGGCTGTGTGTGTGGGTCCGAATTTATTCGGACAGGTGCCTGCCCGACGGCACATGTCAGCATGAATGCTGACCCACAGGTGCTTGCCCAATGGCACATGTCAGCATGAATGCTGACCCACAGGTGCCCTTACGATCACGAGAGTCCGAATAAATCCGGAGCCACGGAATACAATGGCGCGCGGCACACTGAATCCGGACGCACCATCGTCATGTCGGCAGAGCAGGCTCTGAGCCCCCAACCCACCGTTCCGCTCGACCTGGTGCGCGCGCATCTCGTGGCAGCCGCCGCCGCGGGGCTGGATCTCGACGCGGTCGCTGCGCGCGCCGGCTGCGCGGGCGTGTTCGAGGACGCCGGGCAGCACCGCATCCCGATCGATGCCTTCGCGCGGCTGATCCGCCTGACCTGGGACGCGCTCGGCTGCGAGGCGGCGGGCTTTACCGCCGAGCCGCTGCGCCCGGGCCTGTTCGCGATGATGTGCCACGCCACGATCACCTGCCCCAACCTGCGCCGCGCCCTGCTGCGTGCCGAGCGCTTCTATGCGCTGGTGCAGCACGAGATCGCCATCGACCTGGTGGAGCGCGGCGACGAGGCGCAGCTGCGCTTCGTGCACCGCAACCGCCGCGGTCTCGATGATCGCGCCTTCATCGAATCGCTGATGGTGATCTGGCTGCGCTGGTCGAGCTGGCTGATCCAGCGCGAATTGCTCCCCGACCGCATCCTGTTCGCCTTCGCGCCAGGCAGTTACCGCGATGAATACGCCCGCATGTTCCCCTGCGACCACTACTTCGGCGCACGCGAGAACTGCGTGGTGTTTCCGGCGCGCTACCTCGATCACCCGGTGACGCGCGGCAGCGCCGAACTCGCGGAATTCCTCAACAGCGCGCCCGAGTCGTTGATGCGCCGTTACATCGAGACGCCCACGCTCGCCAGCACCGTGCGCCGCATGCTGCGCCGGCGCGACGACATCGCCGGCGCGGGCGTCGAGGACATCGCCGCGCTGCTCGGCATCAGCGCGCAGACGCTGCGCCGCAGGCTGCGCGAGGAAGGCAACGGCTTCCAGGAGATCAAGGACTCGGTGCGCAAGGAGAGCGCCATCGACCAGTTGCTGAACACATCGCGCACGGCCAACGAGATCGCCGAGTCGATCGGCTTCTCGGAGCCGAGCGCCTTCCACCGTGCCTTCAAGAAGTGGACCGGCACCACGCCGGGTGCGTACCGCGGGGGACAGTTGACTTGATTTCCTGTTTTTGGTCCCCGTGTTCCGGAACGTTTTCGTCATCCCCGCTGTCCGTTTTCATCATTGCCCCCCCGCGCGGCGCGAGGCCACGATGCGGGCCTTTTCCGTAGCAGCGTGGAGTACATGCACATGACATCGGACGCGTTCATCTACGACGCCATCCGCACCCCGCGCGGACGCGGCAAGGCGAGCGGCTCACTGCACGAGGTCAAGCCGATCACGCTGGTCGCGGACCTGCTGAACGAGCTCGCCCGGCGCAACAACCTCGAGGGCAGGACCAGCCAGGTCGACGATATCGTGCTCGGTTGCGTCGGTGCCGTGGGCGACCAGGGCGCGGACATCGCGAAGATCGGCGCACTGGCGGCGGGCTGGGACGACGACGTCGCCGGCGTCACGCTGAACCGCTTTTGCGCCTCCGGCGCCGAGGCCGTGAACCTCGCCGCGATGAAGATCCGCTCGGGCTGGGAACAGCTGGTGGTGGCCGGCGGCGTCGAGTCGATGTCGCGCGTGCCGATGGGCTCCGACGGCGGCGCGATGGGCATAGACCCGGAAACCAGCCTGCGGGCGCACTTCATGCCGCAGGGCATCGGCGCGGACCTGATCGCGACCCTGGACGGATTCACCCGCGCCGATGTCGACGCCTTCGCGGTGGAATCGCACCGCAAGGCGGCTGCCGCGTGGGCGCGCGGCGCCTTCGCGAAGTCGATCGTGCCGGTGCGCGACCGCAACGGCCTGATGATCCTCGATCGCGACGAGACCGTGCGCGCCGACTGCTCCGTCGAGGGACTGGCGAAACTGCCGCCCTCCTTCCAGTTCATGGGCGAGATGGGCTTCGACGGCGTGCCGCGCAGCAAGTACCCGCAGGTCGAACGCATCGAGCACCTGCACACGGCCGGCAACTCGTCCGGGATCGTCGATGGCGCAGCGCTGGTCCTCGTCGGCAGCAAGGCGGCGGGCGAGCGCCTGGGACTGAGACCGCGCGGGCGCGTGATCGGCTCCGGGCTGGTGGGCACCGACCCCACCATCATGCTGGTCGGTCCGGCGCCGGCGACGCGCAAGGCGCTCGGCGTTGCCGGCCTGCGACTGGAAGACATCGACCTGTTCGAGGTGAACGAGGCCTTCGCAGCGGTGGTGATGCACTTCCAGCGCGACACCGGCGTGCCGTGGGAGAAGATCAACGTCAACGGCGGCGCGATCGCGATGGGCCACCCGCTGGGCGCCACCGGCGCCATGCTGGTCGGCACCGTACTCGACGAGCTCGAGGCCCGCGGGCAGCGCTATGGCGTGGTCACCGCCTGCGTCGGTGGCGGCATGGGGATTGCCACCGTCGTCGAACGCCTCTGAACACCGCAGCTGCCCGAGGAATACCGCACATGAAAAGCATCCGTTACGAAAAGGACGACCAGAACATCGTCCACCTGGTCTTCGACAACCCGACCGAATCGGCCAACCTGATGAACGCCGACTTCCGCGCCTCGCTGGCCGAGGCGGTCGCGAAGCTGAAAGGCGAAAGCGAACTGGCCGGCGTGATCCTGCGCTCGGCGAAGTCGACCTTCTTCGCCGGCGCCGACCTCAAGGAACTGATCGCCGCGCGCGAGCAGGGCGCCGAGGCGATGTGGGCCGTCGCGCAACCGATGAAGGAACAGCTGCGCGCCATCGAGACGCTGGGCAAGCCGGTGGTGGCCGCGATCAACGGCGCCGCGCTCGGCGGCGGCTGGGAGATCTGCCTGTGCGCGCACCACCGCATCGCGCTCGATGACGCGAAGATCCCGCTCGGCCTGCCGGAGGTGACGCTGGGCCTGCTGCCCGGTGCCGGCGGCGTGGTGCGCATGGTGCGTCTGCTGGGCATCGAAGCCTCCCTGCCCTTCCTGCTCGAGGGCCAGCAGTTCAACCCGGTGAAGGGCAAGGAA
>JAGPES010000073.1 GCA_018057015.1 Pseudomonadales bacterium
GAATTCGACGCCCTGGCCGAGAGTGCCGAAGCGCTGCCGCGCATCGAGCCCGACGACATCTCGTACCTGCAATACACGTCGGGCAGCACGCGCTTCCCGCGCGGCGTGATCATCACGCACCGCTCGGTGATGAGCAACCTGTCGGGCATCATCGCGCACGGCGTGAAAATCGGCGAAGGCGACCGCTGCTTCTCGTGGCTGCCCTTCTACCACGACATGGGGCTGGTCGGCCTGGTGCTGGTGCCTGTCGCCTCGCAGACGTCGGTCGACTACATGGACACGCGCGATTTCGCGATGCGCCCACGCCAGTGGCTCAGCCTGATGTCGCAGACCAAGGCGACAATCTCCTTCAGCCCTTCCTTCGGCTACGAGCTCTGCGCGAGGCGTCTGCGCGAGGGCGAGGCCGCGCGCTACGACCTCAGCAACTGGCGCGTCGCCGGCATCGGCGCCGAGATGATCCGCTGGGAAACGCTCGACCGCTTCGCCGAGGCGCTGGCACCCGCGGGCTTCGACTCGCGCGCATTCCTCGCCTGCTACGGCATGGCGGAATGTTCGCTGGCCGTCAGTTTCGCTCCGCTGTTCACCGGCTACCAGACCGATCGCATCGACCTCGACGAGCTGGCCGACAACGGCAAGGCCCTGCCCGCAGCGCAAGGCGACGGATCCACGCGCACGCGCGCCTTCGTGAAGTGTGGCGAACCGCTGCCGGAATACGCGATGGAAATCCGCGACGAGCACGGTCTCGTGCTGCCCGACCGGCACACCGGCACGATTTTCGTGCGCGGCCCGAGCGTGATGTCGGGTTACTTCAACGCCCCGCAGGACATCGGCGGCGCCCTCAGCGCGGACGGCTGGCTGAACACCGGCGATATCGGCTATTCGGTCGACGGCAGTCTCGTCATCACCGGGCGCCAGAAGGACCTGATCATCATCAACGGCCGCAACATCTGGCCGCAGGATCTCGAATACCTCGCCGAGCACCAGGACGAGACGCGCGTCGGCGACGCGCTCGCCTTTTCGGTGCCTGGGCCGGAGAGTCGCGAGATCTGCGTGCTGGTGGTGCAGTGCCGCGAGACGAATGCCAACCGGCGAGTCGCCCTGATCGACCGCCTGACCCGCCTGGTGCGCATCGAGATGGGCATCGACTGCTACGTCGAGCTGGTGCCGCCGCACACGCTGCCGCGCACCTCGTCGGGCAAGCTGTCGCGTTCAAAGGCGCGGCAGAACTTCATGGATTCGCACGACCTGGCCGAAGTGGCCGCCATCGCCGAAGGGATGTCGCTGAAACAGGCCTCGGCCTGAACCTGCTGCGCACCGGCACCACCGTCGCCGACGGGAACTGAGGTGCGCATCGCGATCACCGGGGCGACCGGTTTCATCGGTCGGCGCATCTGTTCCCTGCTGGAATCGCCGCGGTATCGCGTGCGCGCACTCGCGCGCAACGCACCCGCGGCGCGTCGCCTGCTCGCGTCGGACGTGGAGATCGTGACCGGCGACCTTGCCTCGCCCGAGGTGCTGCGGGCAGCGGTGCGCGACGCCGATGCCGTGCTGCATCTCGCCGGCGCCGTGCGCGGCGCCACGCGCGCGGACTTCGATGCCGCCAACGTCGATGGCAGCGCCGAGCTGCTCGCCGCGATGGACGCCGTGGCGCCACGCGCCCGCCTGCTGTTCTTCTCGTCGCTCGCGGCGCGCGAGCCGGCACTCTCGCATTACGCCGCCAGCAAGCGGCGCGCGGAAGAATTGCTGCTGACGCGGGCGGGTGCACGCCCGGTGACGATCCTGCGCCCACCGGCGGTCTACGGCCCTGGCGATCGCGAGATGCTCCCGGTATTCCGCTTCATGGCACGCACCGGACGCGCACCGTGCGCCGGCAAGGCCGCCGATCGCCTGTCGCTGATCTTCGTCGACGATCTCGCGCGCGCCGCGCGAGCCTGGCTCGATGCCGCCGCGGTGCCCACGGCCACCTGGTGCCTGCACGACGGCCGCGACGGCGGCTACGACTGGCCGGCGCTGTGCACGATCGTGGGCGAGGCCTGCGGGCGCGAGATCCTCGCCTGGGAGATTCCGCGCGCGCCGCTGGACCTCGTCGCGCGCGGCAACCGCGCGCTGGGGCGCCTGCTGCGACGCTCGCCGATGCTGACGCCGGAAAAGCTCCGCGAGCTGCGCCACCCAGACTGGGTCTGTGACAACGCCGCGATCAGCGCGGCACTGGACTGGACTCCCCGCACGCAGCTCGCCGAGGGCCTGCGCCTGACGCCCGGCTGGCGCGACCGGGTCAGGCCCTGACGACCGGCGCGCGCGCCAGCTGCGCTGTTTCCTTTTGCCACTGGAAGATGTTCAGCTCGATGAACACGAAGGCCAGCAGCCAGAGGAAGGCGTCCCAGAAGTCCAGGAAATCGCCGACGAAACCCCAGTACAGCGCAGCGCACAGCAGCACGGCGTAGACGAGCGACTTCAGCGCCGCACCGAGGCGCAACAGCACGCCGCCGAGCGTGTTGCGCACCTGCAACCTCACCTCGGCTTCCAGCAGCAGCACGACGAGGATCCAGGCCGCCGCATTCACCACGTCGAGCAGCGCGAGATGCCGCGACTGCGCCAGCACGGCCGCCGGGGCAACGATGTTCTCCGCGCGCAGCCGGTACAGCTCGCCGCCGCCGAGCGCCGCGCAGTTCGAGGCATCGAGCGCACCGAAGTCGTCCAGCGCCTGCAGCACGAACCAGCCCGACTGCGCCAGCGTGCAGGCGCCGGCCTGCAGCGGCTCGGCGTCGAGATAGCCGAGAAACTTGCCGGCGTAACCGGCCAGCGAGTTCAGGATCACCAGCGCGCACGCACCGCGGATGCCGTGCAACGTCCACTGCACGCGCCGCTGCCGCAGCGTGCTGTCGGGCAGCACCGAGGTCTCGAGCTCGAACAGCGCGAGCAGCAACAGCCACGCCACGGTGTCTATGGTCTGGGCGAAGACCTCGATATGGCGGCGCAGGCCCGAGCCCGTGTCCAGCAGAACCACGGAGGCGTTCCAGTCTTCCTCGAAGAACAGCCACACGTTCCACAGCAGCGCGAGGTACACGGCGTACTTGAACAGCGCGTAGAGGCGATGGGGATGCAGGAGCTTGTGGATCATGCGGTGCACGGCATGCGTCGTAAAGGCGGCATTGTCGGTGGCCCGGGCCGCGCATTACAACCCGCGCGCCGGGTGCACTGTTGCCGCGTCGATCCAGGCAGCGGCAGCCGTGGGTCGCCATGCATGTGGGTCGCCATTTATGGCGACGACAGCAGCCGCGACCGCACCTGTCAGCATGAATGCCGACCCGCAGCAGCGGTCGGAAACGCACGAGTCGGTATTCATGCCGGCCCGCATCGGCGGCATGCGGTTCGAATCTGACGCCGTATCGAGTTGATTTTTGTCAATATTTTTTACACTGCAGGCGGGCGTCAACGCTCCCGCCGGAAGGAAGCGTATGATTCGCCCGTCATTTCGTGCATGGGCACACAACTTGCTTTCATTTATCGAAAACCACGCAACGCCAGAAAGCCGATGACGTACTGCAGGGCCGGCGAGCCGTCTCCATTCCATTTTCGCTCGGACCGTTTCTGCCAGATCAACGGACAGTGGTTCTTCGTCACCCGCGAGAAGACCCAGGAGGGCCCCTACCCCTCCCGCGACCAGGCCAATGCCGGCGCCGAGCGCTACATCGCGCGCATGCAGGGACGAGCCTGATCGCGAAGCCCCCGCCCGACATCCCCGCGGATCGCTACCAGCAGCGCAAGTCACGCTTCGGGCGCTGCCTCACGGTCTATGGCCGCAAGACGGTCCTCGAGGCACTGCAGGCCGAGGGCGTCGTCTGCGAACGCCTGCACCTGGCGAAGAGCAACAAGCCCGCGCCGCTGCTCGACGAGATCGAGGCGCTGGCGCGCGCTCAAGGGTCGCAAGTCGTGCTGCACGAGCGCACGGAACTCGCCCGCATCTCGCGCCACTCGCGCGAGGACCAGGGGGTCGCTGCCGACGTGCGCACGCCGGGCTACCGCCAGCTCGCCGAGCTGATGCCGCTTGCGCCCGCCGCGCACGCCGCGCTGCTCGCGGTCGACGGCGTCACCAATCCGCAGAACCTCGGCATGCTGATCCGCTCGGCGGCGGCGGGCGGCTGCCAGGGCATCGTGCTGCCACGCCGTGGCGGCTGCGATATCTGCCCGCTGGTGATCAAGGCCAGCGCGGGCACGGTGTTCCGCGCGCCGCTGCTGCGCTGCGACAGCCTGCCCGAGGCACTGGCCGAGTTGCGCCGCGACGGCTGGAAGATCAGCATCCTGGACGGACACTCGCGCGCCAGCCTGTTCGACCGCCTCGACGACGCGGCGCGGGTGTTCGTACTCGGCGGCGAGACCACCGGGGTGGGCGCCGCGGTGCGCGAACTGGCCGACGAGAGCCTGCGCATCCCGATGGCCAACGGCGTCGAATCGCTGAATGTCGCCGTGACCGCGGCGCTGGTGGCGTTTCGCGCGCGCCTCGGCCGCTGATCAGCGGCTCAGGTAAGCCATCGCCTCTTCCATGCCCTTCAGCGTCATCGGGAACATGCGGTCCTCGACCAGGCGCCGCGTGATGTCTATCGATTGCGTGAAGTCCCAGTGCTCCTCGGGAACCGGGTTCAGCCAGATCAGCTTGGCATAGGTCTGCGCGACGCGACGCATCCACTGCTCGCCCGATTCCTCGTTGAAGTACTCCACGCTGCCACCGGGTTGCAGGATCTCGTAGGGGGACATCGAGGCGTCGCCGACGAAGATCACCTTGTAGTCGTGCGGATACTTGTGAAGGATGTCGATGGTCGGGATTTTCTCGCCGTGGCGCCGCACGTTGTTGCGCCACACGGAGTCGTAGATGAAGTTGTGGAAATAGAAGTACTCCATGTGCTTGAACTCCCCGCGCGCGGCCGAGAACAGCTGCTCGCAGGTGCGCACGTGCGGATCCATCGAGCCGCCGATGTCGAAGAACAGCAGCACCTTCACGGTGTTGTGCCGCTCGGGCACCAGCTTCAGATCCAGCAGGCCCGCGTTCTTCGCCGTACATCGGATGGTGTCGGGCATGTCGAGTTCTTCGGCCGCCCCGCTGCGGGCGAACTTGCGCAGCCGCCTTAGCGCGAGCTTGATGTTGCGCGTGCCCAGCTCGACCGAGTCGTCGAGGTTCCTGAATTCGCGCTTCTCCCAGACCTTGACCGCGCGCCCCTGGCCGCCCTCGGGACCGACGCGGATACCTTCGGGGTTGTAGCCTCCGGCGCCGAACGGCGAGGTACCGCCGGTGCCGATCCACTTGTTGCCGCCCTCGTGACGCCCCTTCTGCTCGGCGAGGCGCTTCCTGAACTCCTCGATCAGCTTGTCCAGCCCGCCCAGCGACGTGATCTTCGCCTTCTCCTCCTCGCTGAGGAACTTGCCGAATTCCTTGCGCAGCCATTCGTCGGGAATCAGCGCGTCCAGGAGGTCGTCGATGGTCTCGATGTCGCGGAAATAGGCCGCAAAGGCGCGGTCGAACTTGTCGAAGTACTTCTCGTCCTTCACCAGCACGGCGCGGCTCAGGTAGTAGAACGCATCGACGTCGGCGAAGGCGAGGCGCTGGCGCAGCGCGCCCAGCAGGTCCAGGTATTCCCGGATCGACACCGGGACGCCGCCGTTGCGCAGGCCCTGGAAGAAATTGAGGAGCATCGCGGAAGTCCCTGCTCCGCTGCGCCCTAGCGCCGGCTCTCGCGCCGGTGCATGAACGCCAGGCGCTCGAGCAGGTGCACGTCCTGCTCGTTCTTCACCAGCGCGCCGTAGAGCGGCGGAATGGCCTTGCTGGCGTCGTGGTTCTTCAGCACCTCGTCCGGGATGTCGTCGGCCATCAGCAGCTTCAGCCAGTCGATCAGTTCCGAGGTCGAGGGCTTCTTCTTCAGGCCCGGCACGCTGCGCACGTCGAAGAAGATGTCCAGCGCATCGCTCACCAGCTCGCGCTTGATGCCGGGATAGTGCACGTCGACGATGCGCATCATCGTCTCCCGGTCGGGGAAACTGATGAAATGGAAGAAGCAGCGGCGCAGGAAGGCGTCCGGCAGCTCCTTCTCGTTGTTGCTGGTGATCACCACGATCGGGCGCTGGCGCGCGCGCACGGTCTGCCCTGTCTCGTAGACGTGGAACTCCATGCGGTCGAGTTCGAGCAGCAGGTCGTTGGGGAACTCGATGTCCGCCTTGTCGATCTCGTCGATCAGCAGCACCGCCTGCTCGGGCGCGTCGAAGGCCTCCCACAGCTTGCCCTTGCGGATGTAGTTGGCGATGTCGTGCACCTTCGCGTCACCGAGCTGCGAGTCGCGCAGGCGCGAGACCGCGTCGTACTCGTAGAGGCCCTGCTGCGCCTTGGTGGTGGACTTGATGTGCCACTGGATCAACGGCTTGCCGAGCGCAATGGCGACTTCCTCGGCCAGCAGCGTCTTGCCCGTGCCCGGTTCGCCCTTGATCAGCAGCGGACGCTGCAGCGTCACCGCGGCATTGACCGCCATCTGCAGGTCCGCCGTGGCGACGTAACGTTCGGTACCCTTGAAACTCATTCGATCCGACCCCGCATCAGTTGCTCCGCGTGCGCGCCGGCACGCGCATCCTGCGGCGCAGTCTAAACGAAAACGGGCCCGCGACGGACTGTCCAAAGCGCTCATGCCGCGGGGCGAATCCGCTCAGTGGCGCGTGGACTTGCCGCCACGCCGGTAGTAGCCTTGATCGCCCCGGTCGACAGACCGCAGCAGCACATTCCGAGCAGAGGATCGCCGCGATGAACATCTTTCCCGACAACAGCTACTCCATCGGCAACACGCCGCTCGTGCGCCTCAACCGCGTCGCCGAGGGCAAGGTCTACGCCAAGCTGGAGAGCCGCAATCCCGCCTTTTCCGTGAAGTGCCGCATCGGAGCCAGCATGATCTGGGCCGCCGAGGAAGACGGCAGCCTGAAGCCGGGCATCGAGCTCGTGGAGCCCACCAGCGGCAATACCGGCATCGCGCTCGCCTTCGTGGCGGCGGCACGCGGCTACAAGCTCACGCTGACGATGCCGCACACGATGAGCCTCGAGCGGCGCCAGCTGATGACGGCGCTGGGCGCCAACCTCGTGCTCACCGACGGCGCGCTGGGCATGAAAGGCGCGATCGCGAAGGCCGGGGAAATCGTCGCCTCCGGTCCCGAGCGTCACCTGATGCTGCAGCAGTTCCGCAATCCCGCGAATCCGGCGATCCACGAGCGCACCACCGGCCCCGAGATCTGGCGCGACACCGGGGGCAACATCGACGTGTTCGTCTCCGGCGTGGGCACCGGCGGCACCATCACCGGAGTGACGCGCTACATCAAGAAGACCATGGGCAAGGCGATCACCGCGGTGGCCGTGGAACCTGCTTCCTCCACGATGATCACCAACACGCTGGCGGGCAAGCCGCCGACCCACGCGCCGCACAAGATCCAGGGCATCGGCGCCGGCTTCGTGCCGGAGAACCTCGACCTCTCGCTGGTCGACCAGGTGGAGCAGGTAGGCGACGACGAGGCCATGGAGTACGCGCACCGGCTGATGCGCGAGGAAGGCATCCTGGCCGGCATATCCTGCGGCGCCGCCGTCGCGGCCGCGGCGCGGGTGGCGCGCCAGCCGCTGCACCAGGGCAAGACGATCGTGGTGATACTGCCCGATTCGGGCGAGCGCTACCTGCGCAGCCCGCTGTTCGAGGGCCGCTTCAGCGAACGCGAACTGGTGCAGGCGATAAGCTGAGCGTGCTCAGGCGCGGCCGCGGCGGGTGTCGCGGTCGCGGATGTCGACCGCGCGCAACTGCGTGAGCTGCGGCTCGGGGGCTTGCGCGCCGCGGGACCCGGGACTGGCCGGCGCCGGTGACCGCGCGTCCTTGCGCCGCCTGGCGACCAGCCAGTACCACGATGCGCGCAGCAGCCACGCCGCGAGCACCGCCGTGAGCGCGAACAGCAGCAGGCGTACGCCGAGCAGCGGCCCGATTCCGCCTTCCTCGGCGGTGAGCAGTTCGAAGGCCACGATGAAGATCGCCGGGGCGAGGAAATCGCCGTCGGCGTCCACGCTGCCCGGCGTGAGCAACAGTACTGCCGTCACCGCGCGCAGCGGATCCTTGATCCAGGACCACCAGCGCGAGCTCAGGCCCCAAACCGTGAACAGCACCACCGCGCACGCGAGCAGGTAGAGCGACCACGCGAGCGCGTAATCGGTGGCGTTCATGATGTCGGGTCCCTGCCTTGCACCCGCAGCGCCTCAGGCAATGGCGGCATCTGCAGATAATAGCCCTGTTCGCGGATCGCGCGCAGGACCTCCGTCGCGGTGGTCCGGGCCAGGCGCCGCCCGGGCGTCAGCACCAGTGTCATCGCGCGCTCGGTGCCACCAAGCTCCCGGGCCAGCGCCTCGGGCACGCGGCTCAGCCCCTCGTGGTGATCGACGTAGAGATACGTGTCCGGATTGCGGCGCGAGCGATACACCGCGCAGATCGTCTTCATGCCGCTCCCTTGCGCGCGAGCGCGAGCAGTTCCTCTCCGATGACCCCGCGCCGCCAGCCGTCGAGCACCGCCGGCGGCGGGCCGTCCTCGCCACCGTCGCACCAGCGCAACAGTTCCTCGAAATCGCGCCGCCGCGCCAGCATCTCGGACGCAACGCCGAGCGTCTCGCCGCGCGCGATCGCGTGCGCGCGCAGCGCCTTGAGTCGCCGGCCCTGCGCGGTATCCAGCGGCGGCGGCAAGGCCGGCGGCAGCTGTGCCTCATCGAGCGCGAGCGCCGCGGCGACCTGCTCGACGATGGCGCGCCCGTAGCGGCGCCGGACACCTTCGGGCAGTTCTTCGACCGCGCCGAGCTGGTCCTCGCGCCACGGCCGCAGTTCGGCCAGGCGCAGCAATACCGCGTCCGGCACCAGCCAGCTGCGCGGCAGGTCGCGCCTGCGTGCGGTCTCCTCGCGCCACGCGTGCAGCGCTCGCAGCAGCGCGAGCGCGCGCCGGTCCAGGCGCCAGGCACCGCCGATCGCGCGCCAGTCTGCCCCCGCGCGAGCGCGGAAACGGGCCAGCGTCGCGGCGCATTCCTCGCGCGCCCAGTCGGCCGCCGGCTTGCCGGCCAGGCGCCCCGCGAGCACGCGCCACAGACCTGGCAGGAAGGCCACGTCCTCGGCGGCGTAGTGGATCTGTGCCGGCGACAGCGGCCGCTGCAGCCAGTCGGTGCGCGTCTCGGACTTGCCGAGCTGCACGTCGAATTCCGCGGCGAGCATCTTCTGGTAGCCCACCGACAACGGGTAGCCGCAGAACGCGGCGACGATCTGCGTGTCGACCAGCGGATCCGGCAACGCGCCGAGGTGACGGTCGCAGACCTCCAGGTCCTCGGAGCAGGAATGCATCACCTTGAGCACGTCGCGCGCATCGAGCAGGCGCGCGAGCGGCGCCAGGTCGCCGACGGCGAGCGGATCGACCAGGAAGCAGGCATCGCCGTCGCACACCTGGAACAGCGCCGCCTGCGCGTGGAAGGTGCGCACGCGCATGAATTCGGTGTCCAGCGCCACCACATCGCGCTGCAGCCAGCCCGCTGCCGCGGCCTCGAGCGCCTCCGGCGCATCGATGTAGTGCACGGGCATGCCGTTGAACGTTTCCACGATGCCTGGAGTCATACCGGTTTGCGTCCCTGGAAGGCGTGCTGCAGCGTGCCGCCGTCGACGTATTCGAGCTCGCCGCCCAGCGGCACGCCGTGCGCGATGCGCGATACCGCGACGCCGGCATCGCGCAGCTGCTCGGTGATGAAATAGGCGGTTGCCTCGCCCTCCACGGTGGGGTTGGTGGCGAGGATCACTTCCTTCACACCTTCCTCCCTGACGCGCTGCGTCAGCAGGTCGAGCCCGAGTTCCGCCGGCCCGATGCCGTCGATCGGCGACAACCGCCCCAGCAACACGAAGTAGAGTCCGGCATAACCGCCGGCCTGCTCCACCGCCAGCACGTCCGCGGGCGTCTCCACGACGCACAGCACGCTGCGGTCGCGACGCGCGCTGGCGCAGATCGGACACAACGGCGCCTCGCTGAGATTGCGACAGCGCGCGCAGCGCCCGACGCGCGCAAGCGCCCGCTCCAGCGCCTGCGCCAGGAACTCGCCGCCCGCGCGATCGCGCTCGAGCAGGTGCAGCGTCATGCGCTGCGCGGACTTCGGCCCCACACCGGGCAGGCACTGCAGGGCCTCGATGAGCTGGTCGATCAACGGACCGAATCGCATCGCCTGGAATCCCGCGCTCAGAACGGCAACTTGAAGCCTTCGGGCAGCGACAGGCCACCCGCCGCACCCGCCAGCTTCTCGCGTTGCAGCGCCTCGACGCGGCGCACCGCGTCGTTGACCGCCGCGGCGACGAGATCCTCGATCACTTCGCGATCCTCGCCGAGCAGCGAGGGCTCGATGTGCACGCGACGCACGTCGTGGCGCCCCGTCATCGTGACGCGCACCAGCCCGCCGCCGGCCTCGCCCTGCACTTCGTGGCGTGCGATGTCTTCCTGCGCGCTCTTCACCTGCTCCTGCAGTTGCTGCGCCTGCTTCAGCAAATCGTTCAGGCCTTTCATGCCCCCTCCCTCCGCGTGTCTGCGGGTTGCGGCACCGTGATCGAGTCATGGTGCAGTTTCCCGGAAAATTTCTCCATCAGCATCCGCACATTGGCGTCGGCCTCGATGGCGGCGACCGCCCGTTGCTGGCGCTGCGCCGCGATGCGCGTGGCGCGCGCCGCCGGCGTCTCGCCCTCGACCCGGCCCGCGCGCACGCGCACCGTGACGGCGTGTCCGAAACGGGCCGTCAGTGCCGCGGCGATGCGCTCCTCGCACTGCGGCTGGCACAGGATCTCGTGCTCCGGCGGCAACAGCAGCTGCAGCGTCGCACCCTCCAC
>JAGPES010000001.1 GCA_018057015.1 Pseudomonadales bacterium
AGATCCGGTTCCGGCGCACTGGCCATCGGCGTGCCCGGCTTGGCGCGGAAGTTCTGCACGATCACTTCCTGCAGGTTGCCGTATTCGCGGTGGATCGCGCGCAGCGCCAGCAGCGACTCGACGCGCTCGGTGCGCGTCTCGCCGATACCGATCAGGATGCCGGAGGTGAAGGGCACGCGCGCCTGGCCTGCCAGGCGCATGGTCCGCAGGCGCACCGACGGCGCCTTGTCGGGCGAACCGTGGTGCGGCATGCCGCGGCCGCACAGCCGCTCGGAGGCCGACTCCAGCATGATGCCCATCGAGGGCGCGAGCGGACGCAGCATCGCGATCTCGCGCTCGTCCATGTTGCCGGCATTGATGTGCGGGAACAGCCCGGTCTCCTCCAGTACCGCGCGCGCCACGTGCGCGAGATAATCCAGCGTGGTCGCGAACCCCAGCCCGTCCAGCGCCTCGCGCGCGGCGCGGTAGCGCAACTCGGGCTTCTCGCCCAGGGTGAACAGCGCCTCCTTGCAGCCCAGGCGAGCGGCCTCGCGCGCGCTGGCGAGCACCTGGTCCAGCGGCATGTAGGGCGAGTCGATGCGTTTGGGCGTCTGCGCGAACGTGCAGTAATGGCAGACGTCGCGGCAAAGGTGCGTCAGCGGGATGAACACCTTGCGCGAATAGCTGATGACGTTGCCGTGCGCGGCATCGCGCAGCCCGGCAGCGACCTGCATCAGCGCGGCGGTGTCGTGGATGCCGGCCAGCGCCAGCGCCTGCGCGTCCGACAGACCGTCCGCGCAACGGGCCGCTTCCGCCAGCGCATCCAGGGGATTCCTGCTCAGCATCTGCACGTCGGTACTACCTCAAAAGGTGTGGCCAATGCCCTCGTCGCCACGACGCCGAAGCAGGCGCGTGGTATGGGCTCCGCCGGCATTCTCTGCGCTTTGGCAGATGGCGACAAGC
Source organism: Pseudomonadales bacterium (assembly GCA_018057015.1). GTDB lineage: Bacteria > Pseudomonadota > Gammaproteobacteria > Pseudomonadales > UBA5518 > UBA5518. Next base: position 943 of record JAGPES010000001.1, read on the forward strand.
TCCGCCAGGTCGTCGGGATGATCGATGTCCTGCCCCAGACCCGCCCCGTCGTGCTCGGCCCAGCGCACGCCGGCCGCGCGCGCGGCTTCGTGATGACGCGCGCGACTGCCGGCGCCGAAACGGTACGGCAGCGCATCGGGCGGCGTGCTGAGCAGGCAATTGCTGCCCTCGCGGGCGCGGTCGGTGACCAGGGTGGCGAGCGGCGCGCCGCGCGCGCCCAGCGCCGCGAGGTGCGCCTCGATCAGCGCGCGCAGTTCCGCCGCGCGCGCCAGCGGCAGGTCGGCGTGCATCACCAGCACGTGCTCGGCCCCCTGCGCGCGGACGTGCCCCAGGGCCTCGGTGAGCGCCGCGTTCAGCGGATCGGCCGCCGCGGGCGCGGGCCGGAACAGTGCCACGCCGTACTCGGCCGCCAGCGCCGCCACGTCCGCGTCGTCGGAAACCAGCACGATGCGCGCCGGCGCCACCGGCACCGCCTGCAGCGCCTCGATGACGTCGCGGGCCATCGCCTCGACGAGCTCGCGCCGCTGCAGCGCCACCAGTGCGCCGGACAGGCGCTCCTTGGCGCGGCCCAGGTTCTTCAGCGGCACCAGCACCCACAGCGCGGGGGGGATCATGGACCGAGACTGTCCAGCAGCCCGAGCACGTCGGCGGCGAGGCGGCGCTTGCTGCCGGCATCCGTCATCACCGTATCGGTCACCAGCACGCGCATGCCCAGCACGCGGATCGCTTCGGCCTGGGCCTCGTCCTCGCGGTCGATCACGAAGGCATCGGCAAGCCCGCGGTAGTGGCGCGCGACTTCCAGCGCCGAGACCGGCAGCCCGAGTTCGGCCATCATCTTGGCCGCCGGACCCTTGATCGCGCGTCCGCCCACGATCGGCGACACCGCGATCACGGGCAGCGCCGCGAGCCGCTCGCGCAGGCCCGGCACGGCCAGCACCGGGTCGACGCTGAGCCAGGGATTCGAGGGGCAGATCACCGCGACCGGCCGCGTCGATGCCTCGAGCCATTCGCCGATGGCGGGCGCCGGCCGCGCCGCCGCCGCGTTGTCGAAACGCACGCCACGCACCAGCGGCTCGCAGCGCTCGCGCACGAAATACGCCTGGAAGGCGAAGCTGCCGCGATCGGTGTCGACCAGCGTGCGCACCGGCGCATCGCTCATCGGCACGACCGCATGACGCACGCCGAGCGCCGCGCCGAGGCGCGCCGTCGCCTCGCTCAGGGTGAGCCCCGAGCGCAGCAGCGCGCTGCGCTGCAGGTGCGTGGCGAGATCGCGGTCGCCGAGGCGGAACCAGTCCGGGCCCCCGAGCGCGCCCAGCGCCCCGATGCACTGCCAGGTCTCGCCCGCGAGGCCCCAGCCGCGCACCGGGTCGGCGCGGCCCGCCAGTGTGTACAACAGCGTGTCGATGTCCGGGCTGATGTGCAGCCCGAGGTGCTCGAAGTCGTCGCCGGTGTTGGCCACGATCAGCAGCTCGGCCGGATCGAGCAGCGCCGCGAGGCCGAAGGCCAGCTTGGCGCCGCCCACGCCGCCCGAGATCGCGAGGACGCGGCGCGCGCTGTTCACTGGCGGAACAGGTCGCGCTCGCGCGCGCGCAGCAGGGCACCCATCCCCTCGCCGGAGGGCTCGAGCTTCGCGCCGCGCACCAGCACCGCCGGGATCGCCTCGTCGGCCTGCCCCATCACGAAGGAAGCGGCGGCCGCCAGTTCGTCGGCCACCGCGATCTCGGTGATCTCCAGCTTGCGCCCGAACAGGTCCGGCGCGCCGATGCGGTTCACCACCGGCTTGAAACCGGCGCAGCCGATCGCGAAGCCGATGATGCCGTTGCGCCAGGCGCGTCCGGCGCTGTCGTTGATGATCACGCTGACGTCGCAGCCGGTGTCGCGCCGTGCGCGTTCGCGCAATTGCCGCGCGCTGGCATCGGGATCGAGCGGCAACAGCAGCACCTTGTCCGGGTCCGCCACGTTGGAGCGGTCCACGCCCGCGTTGGCGTGCACGTAGCCGAGACGGTGCTCGACAATCAGCGCACCCGGGCGCTGGCGCATCACCTCGCGCGATTCCGAGAGGATCACCTCGACCAGCCGCGGGTCCTTGTCGGCGGGCCCGGCGAGCGCCAGCGCGCGTGCCGAAGGCACCACCTCGTCGAGGCGGACGTAGCGGTTCTCGGCCTTGGAGACGATCTTCTGCGCCACCACCAGCAGGTCGCCGTCACGCATGCCGCCCGCGCAACGCGCCGCCGCCGCGAACAGCATCGCGGCGATGTCGTCCCCGGGCTCCACCAGCGGCAGCCCGGTCAGCGGGACCAGCGCGAGCGTGCTACTCACCGGCCGAATCGAGGCCGGTGATGCGGATGCCCGCGTGGCACTTGAAGGCGCGGTTGATGTTGATGATCACCGAGGTCAGCGCCTCGGCGGCGGCGGCGTTCGCGATCGGGCCGGCGTGGAAGCCGCGCATGCCGCAGGCTTCGACCAGGCCGATCACCGCGGCGCGCGCGTCCTTGTCGTTGCCCGAGACCAGCACGTCGCACTCGATGCCGTGGCCTTCCTGCAGGTGATGGGCGGCGACGTTCTGGAACGCCGACACGACCTTGACCGAGTCGCCGAGCAGTTGCTGCGCGGCCATGCCCGCGGAACCTTCGGGGGGCATCTGCACCGTGCCCACCTTGGGCGGCATCAGCGGCACCGTCACGTCGACCAGTATCTTGCCGTCCAGCGCCGGGCGCACGTGCTCGAGCGTGCTCTTCTGGTGCGCGAACGGAACGGTCAGCACCACGATGTCGGCGGCGCGCGCCGCATCGAGGTTTTCCATGGCGGCCACGTCGAGCTGCGTCGCACCCCACTCCGCCATGACCTGCCTGAGTTCCGCGAGCGCGGCCTCGGCCTTCTCCAGCGTCCGCGAGCCGATGATCACCGCGTGCCCGGCCTGGGTCCAGCGCCGAACCAGGCCCGTGCCCAGCGCGCCGGTGCCGCCCAGTATCGCAATCCTCTTCGAACCTGCCGTCTCGCTCATTCAACCTCCAGGGTGTCCGTGTATCGAATAGCCGCACCGCTGCGCCGTGCACCGGGGTGGCTATAATGGCGCGCCATTCTAGTCGCAAGCAGCGGCACAAGTGAATTCTCGACCGCGGAGGGTGAAATGCAGGACAAGCTGGACATGCAGGGCAAGGTTGTGATCGTCACCGGGGGCGCCAAGGGCGTGGGCGCCGGCATCAGCCAGTGTTTTCTCGAGGCTGGCGCGAGCGTGGCCGTCGTGGGGCGCACGCCGCCCGAGCGCCTGCCCGCCTGCGGCGCCAACGAGGCGAGCTTCTGGCAGGCCGACGTGCGCGACTACGACCAGCTCAGCGCCTGCACCGACGCCATCGTCGCCCGCTACGGGCGCATCGACGTGCTGGTCAACAATGCCGGCGGAGCTCCGAACGCCGACGCCGCGACCGCCTCGCCGCGCTTCTCGGAGTCGATCATCCGGCTGAACCTGCTGGCCCCGCTCAATTTCTCGCAGCTCGCCAACCGCGTGATGCAGCAACAGCAAAGCGGCGGCACCATCATCAACATCGCCAGCGTGAGCGCGATCCGGCCCTCGCCCGGAACGGCCGCCTACGGCGCGGCGAAGGCGGGCCTGGTGAACCTGTGCACCTCGCTCGCCGTGGAATGGGCGCCGAAGGTGCGCGTGATCGCGGTGATCTCGGGGCTGGTGGTGACCGAGCAGGCGCACCTGCACTACGGTGACGACGCGGGCATCGCGGCGGTGGGCCGCACCATTCCCCTCGGCCGCATGGCCGTGCCGGCGGATATCGGCAATGTGTGCCTGTTCCTGGCCTCGCCGCTGGCGAGCTACATCTCGGGCAGCGCGATCACGGTGCACGGGGGGGGCGAGGCGCCGGCGTTCCTCACGGCGTCGAACGCCGGCTGAGCGCGAGCCTCAGCGCAGTCTCTTCGGCGGCCGGCCGCGGCGAGCCGGCGTTGTGGCCGGCTTGCGCGTAGCGGGCTTGCGCGAAGCGGGCTTCGCGGCGGCGCGAGTCGCCACCTTCCTGGCGCCGGCAGGCTTGTCACGGGTCTTCGGCTCTGCCCTGCCCTTGCGCAACGACAGGCCAGACACCTTCTGCGCCAGCGCATTCACCTGGCGCGCCAGCGCATCCAGGCGCGTGTGCACGGCATCGTCGACGCCCATGCGCTCGCGCACGCGCCCGATCATTTCCTCCACCGTCCGCGTGTTGCTGCCGGCCGCTTCGCTGATGCGCTCGCGCGCCTCGCTGATCCTGTCCTTCGCCTCGCTGATGCGTTCCTTCAGCGCCTCGCGGCTGTGATCCTCGATCGACTGCCCCTTGCTCACCAGGTCGTGGAAGAACTTCGAGGCTTCCTGGCTCGCCTTGTCGATCTGCCCGTGCGCGTCCTCGACGCTCTTGCCGTAGGCGCCGAGCCCGGCCAGCCAGATCTTGCGCGCCACGGTCTCGCCGCTCTCGGCCGGTTTGCGCTTGCGTGTACGTGCCATCGCTCAATCCTCCGTTGTGTGCCCGGCCCCGTCGCCGCGGCCGCTGCATTTTCCGACCCCGGCATGCTAACGGCTGGAATTGGAAACGACATACTAGTAACGTTCGGACAAATGAAAACACGCGACCGCATCATCCACGTCAGCCTCGAGTTGTTCAACCGCGAGGGTGAGCCCAATGTCACCACGGTGGACATAGCCAACGAGCTAGACATCAGCCCCGGCAACCTCTACTACCACTTCAAGGGCAAGGAAGAACTGGTGCGGGAGCTGTTCGAGCGCTTCTACGAGCAGTTCAACGTGATCCTGCGCGCGCCCGTGCAGAACCCGCTGCGCATGGAGGACAACTGGTTCTACCTGGTGGTCGTGTTCGAGCACATGCACGCCTACCGCTTCCTGTACGGCAACATCTCGCTGATCCTGCAGCGTTACGAGCAGATCCAGCGCCCGTTCCGGCGCCTGATCCACATGAAGCAGGATGCCGCGCGTGCCATCTGCTTGCAGCTGCGCAAGGCCGGCATCATGGAGATCGACGACGGGAGCGTCGACATGCTGGCGCGCAGCATCGCGCTCACGATCACCTACTGGTTCAACTTCGACAGGCTGCTGGGGGACCGTCCGGGCCAGGACGAGGACCTGATCCACGACGGAGTGCTGCAGGTTCTGTCGCTGATCGCGCCCCACCTCGGCACGATGCAGCAGGAATTCATGGACACCGCGCACGCGATCCACTCGCGCCTCGGCCGCGCCGCGGCGCAGGCAACGCGCCCCAGGGGAGGCAAGAGATGAACCGCACCGCTGCCCTTTGCCGCGCCACGGCCGCCCTGTGCGTGCTGCTGCTGTTCGCCGCTCCGCTCGCCACGAAATCCGGCCTGGTGTCGTGGAAGCTCGGGCTGCCGCTCACCGCGCTGGCCTTTCTCGGCGGCGCCGTTCTGCTGCTCGTCTCGCTGGTGCTGCTGGCGCTGCCGGCGTGGCGCGCCGTGCGCGCACCGCTCGCGGCGAGCGCCGTGCTGGCCGCGCTGCCCGCACTCGCCGGCGTCGCCGTGATCGCGCCCGGGATCGGGCTGCCGGCGATCCACGACGTCAGCACCGATATCGCCGATCCGCCACCGTTCGTGGCACTGCTGGCCCTGCGCGGCCCCGGCGCCAACCCGCTGGTGCGCTCGCCCGAGGTCGATGCCGCGCAACGCGCCGCCTGGCCCGGGCTGGTCGCGCTGGACTCGCCGCTGCCGCCGGCGCAGGCGTTCGAGCGCGCCGCCGCAACCGCGCGCGAGCTCGGCTGGCAGGTTCACGCAGAAGATGCGGCGGCCGGCCTGATCGAGGCCAGCGCGAGCACCTTCTGGTTCGGGTTCGTCGACGACGTCGTGATCCGCGTGCGAGCGCACGCCGGCGGCTCGCGCATCGACCTGCGCTCGGTGAGCCGCGTCGGCCAGGGCGACCTCGGCGCCAACGCCAGGCGCATCGCGCGCTTCATCGAGCGCTTCCCCCCCTAGCCGACGCGGATCTCGATGCTGCGCCTGCCGCCGGCGGCACGCTTGGCGATGGCGACCGAGAGCACGCCGTCCTCGACCCGCGCCGTGATGCGCTCGGGGTCAGCGAGCTCGGGCAGCGCGAAGCTGCGCGCGAAGCGCCCCCCGGTGCGCTCGCTGCGGTGCCGGTGGCCCTCGGCGGCCTCGGCGCGCGGCAACTCGCGGTGCCCCTGGATCGTCAGCACCCCGTCCTCCACGCCGACGCGAACGTCCTCGCGCTTGACGCCGGGTATCTCGGCATCGATCAGGTAAAGCTCCGCGGTCTCGGAGATATCCACCAGCGGCCGCCAGTCGGCGGTCGCGATGTGCTCGGATCGCCCGTGCGCGAGCGGCTGCACCGCCGCGCTGCGCCCGTAGCGCGCGAGCAGCTCTTCGATGTCACGCAGCGGATCCCATTGCGAACTGGCCATCACACGCCCTCCTGCAATTGTGGCAATCGTCCGATGTCGACTATCCGCCGCCCCAGGCGCGTGATCGTTGACTCGCGTCAATCCGGCACCACTCCTGCCGGCCCGATGCGCGCGAGCAGCTCGTGCACCGCGGCCGCCCCGCAATCGGCGACGCGCAGCGTCCCGGGCTCCGCGGCGGGATCGGGAAACTCCGCGCTGGCCAGTTGCGCGGCGAGTACCTCGAGGTCGGCCTCCGAGGGATCGCTCGCCGCGCGCCGGCGCGTCTCGATGCGCCGCTCCAGCTCGGCGCGCGGCGCCTCGCACAACAGGATGTGGAAGTCGACCCCGAGCGCCTGCGCCACGCGGCGGAAATCCTCGCGATGCGCGCGCTTGATGAAGGTCGCATCCACGATCACGGGAAAGCCCGCCGCGATGACCTCCGCCGCCAGCTCCGCCAGCCGCGCGAAGGTGCGCGCGCTCGCCTGCGGCGTGTAGATATCCGGGGTGCCGGCCGCCTCGCGGCTGCTCGCCTGCGGCGCCAGCCCGTGCAGGCGCTTGCGCTCGACGTCGGAGCGCAGGCGGATCGCGCGCGCCTCGCCCGCCAGGGCCTCGGCCAGCGTCGACTTGCCGGAGCCCGACACGCCGCAGGTGATCGCGAGGAACGGCCGGCGCGTGCCGGCACAGCGCTCGGCGAGCGCGAGGTAGCGCCGGCAGCCCAGGTGCGCGGCACTGCCGCTCGCCACCGGCGGCCGCCCCGCGCCCAGCACGCTCACCTTGGCGCGCACCATCGCGCGGTAGGCGCAGAAGAAGTCGAGCAGCGCCAGCCCCGCGTAATCGCCGCTGCGCTCGAGCCAGGCATTCAGTGCCACGAAGCCGGCGGCGCCGTGGCCGCGGCTCTCGCAATCCATCACCAGGAAGGCCATCTCGTTCATCACGTCGATCCAGCTCAGCGCCGGATTGAACTCGATGGCGTCGAAGGCGAGCGCGCGTCCCGAGAGCAGCACGATGTTGCCCAGGTGCAGGTCACCGTGGCACTCGCGCACCAGGCCGCCCGCGTAGCGCGCCCACAGCAGCTGCTCGTGGCGGTGGAAATCCCGCCACGCCTGCTCCTCGAGGCGGTTGAGCTGCGCGATATCCCCGCTCTCGCGCAGGTATGGCCGCACCTGGCGAAAGTTCTGGTTGATCGCGTCGCGCACCCTGCCCGGGGTGCCACGCCCATCCTCGTGCCCGGGGCCGGCCACCGGCAGCCCGTCGTGGATTGCCGCGATCTCGGCGCCGAACCGGCGCCAGACCGCGATCCCCGGATCGGCGCGCGCGACCACGTCGGCGAGCAGCGCGTCGTCGGGGAACTGCCGCATGCGCACCGCGTACTCGATCACCTTGCCCGCCCCGCCGATCTCGGGCCCGTCCGCCGAGGCGGTGATCGCGACCACGTCGAGGTACAGCTCGGGCGCGTAGCGCCGGTTCACGCGCAGCTCCTCCTCGCAGAAGCGCTGGCGCAGCGCGAGCGTGGAGTAATCCAGGAAGCCGAGATCGAGCGGCTTCTTGATCTTGTAGGCAAAGTCCCCGGTCAGCAGCACCCAGGAGATGTGCGTTTCGACCACGCGTACCGGCCCGGCCGGATGCGGGAAGGCGCGCGCCTCTCGCAGCCCGTCGATCAGCGCGTTCACGAGCCGCCTCAGGACAGCGTGGCGCCGTCGACGCGAATGTCCTCGCCGTTGACGTGCGCGCCGTCCTCCGAGGCGAGCATCGCGATCACGCCGGCCACGACTTCCGGCCCCTTCGGTCCGCTGAGCGAGCTGCAGCGCGCCATCCAGCTGAAATCGGCGCCACGGGGCATGCGCGAGGACTTCGACATCGGTGTCGCGATGTCACCGGGGCAGACGCAATTGGCGCGCAGTCCGGCGCGGGCGTACTCGACCGCGATGGTGCGCGTCATCGCGAGCACGGCACCCTTGGACGCCGAGTAGGCGCCGCCCCACGGCAGCCCCGCCAGCGACGAGGTCGACGCAGCATTGACGATGTTGCCCCTGGTCGCGAGCAGATGCGGGATCGCCTCCCGGCACATCATGAAAGTGCCGTAGAGGTTGACCTCGACGATGCGGCGAAAATCGGCGAGCGCGATCTCGTGGAAGTGATCGAAGCGCAGGATGCCGGCCATGTTGCTCAGGTGGTCGATGCGCCCGCAGGCGTCGACGCAGCCCTGCACGCAGGCGCGTACCGCGGCCTCGTCGCTGACATCGCAGGCGTGCGCCTCGGCACGCCCGCCCGCGGCCTCGATCTGCCCCTTCGTTTCGTTGACACCCAGCTCGAACAGATCCACGCAGAACACGTGGGCTCCCTCGCTCGCCAGTCGCAGCGCCACGGCGCGCCCGATGCCCGAACCCGCGCCGGTGACCAGCGCCACCTTGCCCTCGAATCTGTTCATGTCCTGCTCTCCCGGCGCTTGCCGCAACGTATGGGTAATTTTTCGCATGGTAATGGATTGCGCCCGAAAAACCATTCGCAACAGGCAGTTGGCGCTGACCGCTATTGTTAATTCGTGCCGAGCCAAATTGTCATTGCGCATCCGCCCCCAGGGCTTAACATCGACCGTCTACCCAACCGGCTGTTCTGCCCAAGGATGCAGTATGGAAGAACTGGAACAGTTTCGCGTCGAGGTTCGGGAGTGGCTCGAGGCAAACTGCCCTGCCTCGCAGCGCCTGCCCATCACGTCCGGGGAACAGTACTGGGGCGGGCGCAACGGCAGCTTCCCCTCAGAAGACGCGCGCGTGTGGTTCGAACGCATGCTCGCCAAAGGCTGGACCGTGCCCGAGTGGCCGCGCGAGTACGGCGGCGGCGGGCTCGATGCACAGCAGGCGCGCATCCTCAAGAAGGAGATGGCGCGCCTGGGTTGCCGCACGCCGCTCTATGGCCTGGGTATCTGGATGCTCGGACCGGCGCTGCTGGAATACGGCAACGAGGAGCAGAAGCGCGTGCACCTGCGTGCCATCGCCGAGGGACGGCTGCGCTGGTGCCAGGGTTACAGCGAACCGGGCGCGGGTTCCGATCTGGCGAGCCTGCAGACACGCGCGGAAGACCGCGGTGACCACTTCCTCGTGAACGGCTCCAAGATCTGGACCTCGCAGGCGGATCGTTCCGACTGGATCTTCTGCCTGGTGCGCACCGACCCCCAGGCACGCAAGCAACAGGGCATCAGCTTCCTGCTGATCGACATGGCCACGCCGGGCGTCTCGGTATCACCGATCGAGCTGATCAGCGGCAGTTCCGAGTTCTGCCAGACCTTCTTCGACAACGTGCGCGTGCCCAAGGAGAACCTGGTCGGCGAGCTGAACGCCGGCTGGAGCGTGGCGAAGGCGCTGCTCAAGCACGAGCGCAAGCTGATGTCCGAACTCGGCAGCGAGTCGGCGAGCGCCGAGTACCAGCCGATCGAGTGCGCGCGGATCTATCTCCCGCTCGAGGAGGGACGAGTGGCCGACGCGGTGATGCGCGACGCGCTCGCGCGCCACGAGATGCAGATGCACGCCATCGGTCTCACGCAGCTGCGCATACTCGAGGAATCGCGCGCGGGCACCGGCACCGGGCTCACCCCGCTGATCATGAAGTACTGCGGCACGGAGGAGGAAAAGCGCAAGAAGGAGCTGATGCTCGCGATGATGGGCAGCCAGGGCCTCGGCTGGGAGGGCGAGGAGTTCAACGCCGCCGAGATCGACACCGCGCGACAATGCCTGTTCTCGAAGGCGATCAGCATCGCCGGCGGCACGACCGAGGTGCAGCTCAACATCATCGCCAAGCGCGCCCTCGACCTTCCCGGCGTCACCTGAAGCATCCGCACCGGAACCGACCACATGGCACTCACACTGAACGAGGAGCAGCGCCTGCTGCGCGAAACGGCCCGGGAATTCCTCGGCGCCAACGCCCCGGTCACCGCGCTGCGCGCGTTGCGCAACTCGCGCGACCCGCTCGGCTACTCGCGCGAGCTGTGGGCGCAGATGGCCGCGCTCGGCTGGGCCGGGATCATCGTCCCGGAGGAATTCGGCGGACTGGGCTTCGGCTTCGCGGGGCTCGGCGCGGTGATCGAGGAGACCGGCCGCACGCTCACCGCGTCACCGCTGTTCGCGACCTGCGTGCTCGGCGCCTCGACCGTGCTGCTGGCCGGTTCACGGGCGCAGAAGGAAGCGGTGCTGCCGCGCGTCGCGCGCGGCGAGCTGTGCCTCGCGCTGGCGCTGGAGGAATCGCATCGCCACGATGCGCCCGGCGTGCGCCTCGAGGCGACTCGCCACGGCGAGGGCTTTCGCCTCAACGGCAGCAAGCAGTTCGTGCTGGACGGCCACAGCGCCGACCAGCTGGTGGTGGTCGCGCGCAGCCGTGGCGAGCCCGGCGAGACGGACGGCATCAGCCTGTTCCTGGTGGACGCCAACGCGCCCGGCATCACGCGCAGGCGCTCGATCCTGATGGACAGCCGCAACGCCGCGCGCATCGAGTTCCTCGACGTCGACGTAAGCGCCGATGCGCTGCTCGGCGCCGAAGGCGGGGCCTGGCCGGCGCTGGAGCAGGTACTCGATCGCGGTCGCGCGGCCATCGCGGCCGAAATGCTCGGCGGCGTGCAGGAGACCTTCGAGCGCACCGTCGACTACCTCAAGCAGCGCGAGCAGTTCGGCACGAAGATCGGCACCTTCCAGGCGCTGCAGCACCGCGCCGCGCACATGTTCTCGGAGATCGAGCTGCTGAAGAGCGCGGTGCTCGACGCCTGTTCCGGCGTGGACGCGAACCCGGCCCTGCTGCCGCTGTCGGCGAGCCTCGCCAAGGCGAAGGCCAACGACACCTTCGAGCTGGTCAGCAACGAGGCGGTGCAGATGCACGGCGGCATCGGCACCACCGACGAGCTCGACATCGGGCTGTTCCTGAAACGCTCGCGCGTGGCGATGCAGATCCTCGGCGACGCGCGCTTTCACCGCGCGCGGTATGCAACGTTGCGGGGATTCTGATTCACGCGCTTGTGTAGGTCCGAATTTATTCGGACAGGTGCCTGCCCAAAGGCACTTGTCAGCATGAATGCTGACCCACAGGTGCCTGCCCAAAGGCACTTGTCAGCATGAATGCTGACCCACAGGTGCCTGCCCAAAGGCACTTGTCAGCATGAATGCTGACCCACAGGTGCCTGCCCAAAGGCACTTGTCAGCTACAATGCTCACCCACAGGAAAGCAGCATTCCCACAAGGGTTCAGCGTGCCGCCGCTATCTATGGCGCATCCCGTCGCCGGGCTAACGCCCACGGCAGCTGCAGCAGCACGAAGCCAGCGAGCGCCACGGCCATCATCGCGCCGATGCGCCAGGGCCAGGGACCCAGCAGGTCGAGCAGCGTGGGTTGCGGCAGTGTCACCGGGCCGACGTAGCCGTAGTTGAAGCCGGTGAGCAGGTCGAATGGCAGGATCAGCGCGAGGTACAGCAGCGCCAGCGCGTAGGCCTGCGCGCATTCGCGCCAGCCCGGCCGGAAACCCTCCACCGCGAGCGCATAGACGGCGGCGCCGGTGATGTTCGCGTGCGGTACCCAGAACATCCAGAACACGATGCTGGCCGGCCCGTGATGAAGGTCAGGCGTGACGATCGCCTGCACGCTGAATGCAAGGCCCCAGAAATACAGCACCCCGAGCAGCAGCCGCGAGCGCCGCCACAGCGCGAGTGGCGCCAGGATGCCGGCGATGTCGCAGATCTGCAGCGGCAGGTTCTCGGAGGCCACGTAGACGCAGGGCAGCAGCTGCCCGCCGTTGGCAATGCCCCAGGCGAGCGCCATCGATGCGCAAAGCCACGCCCGCCAGCGCGCCTCCAGCGCGCCGCCGGCCACGCGCCGCCCGCCGGCGACCAGCGCCAGCCAGGCGGCGGCAAAGAACAGCACCGTCGCGAGGTGCAGCGCAGAGAAATTCTCGAAGCGGGCCGCCCACTCAGGCATCGCGGGTGCGCGCCGCGCGCCTCATTCTTCCATCAGGTCGAAGTCGAACTTGCTGATGCCACAATCCGGGCACTCGAAATCCGCGGGGACATCCTCCCAGCGCGTGCCCGGCGCGATGCCCTTGTCCGGCAGGCCGAGGGCTTCGTCGTAGATGAAGCCGCAGATCACGCATTCCCATTTCCTGTAGGCGCTCATGTATCACTCCGTCCGAAAATCATGTGCGTTCGCGGGCCCGGCGCGGCTCCCGCGCGCGCGCGTGCAGCCGGTCCAGGCAGGCACGGAACGTCCGGCTCACCGCCGTGGTGTTCTTGATCATCTCGAGGTAGGGCCAGGTGATGCGCGCACCGATCGCCACGAACGCGGTCTCTTCCGCGTGGGACTGGTCGCTGAAAAGCTTGAAAACGTGCGCCGGGCTGCGCGGCGGAACCAGTGTGATGTCGCCGCGGTAATCCTGGATCAGCACGGAGCGCAGCTTGTCGATCGCGAAGTTGACGTTGTCGAAGGGTATGCCCTTCTGCACCAGCTGCATGGAGAAATTGGTGGTCTCCTTGAACAGGCGTGTCGCGTACTGCCGCGCGAGCGAGCCGGCGTCGTTGCCCTGCTGGGCGCGGCGCGAGGCGAAGGGCAGCACCAGCGGGTTCACAAGGCTCACGATCGAGTGGTTCACGCCGTAGAGGCGCGTGAGACGGCGTATCGGCAGGTCGTCACCGATGGATCCGTCGAGGAACTTGCGGTTCTTCAGGTAGGGGATGATCTCGCCGTTGATGGTCTTGGCCAGCAGCTCGACGGGGGGCAGCAGGAAGGGCGCCGCGCAGGAGGCTCGCACCGCGCTGTTGATCACCACGTTCGGCGATGTGCGGTGATTCAGCAGTCGCCCCTCGTCCAGCGGATCGTAGGCCGAGACCGTGATGTTGATCGCGCGGCCGCTGTGACGGAACGCCTCCTGGAAGCTCATCTCCCGGATGCGCTCCTTCAGCTTGGCGCTGAAGTGCTCGACGTCGAAGAGGTAACCCCGCGGTGGCGAGTTCCACTTGATCAGCCCGACCAGCGACTCGCGGTGCGTCATCACCTCGCGCAGTTCCTCGTCGTTGTGCGTGCCGAGCATCGCGGCGACGATCGAGCCGGCGCTCGAGCCCGAGATCACGTGCGGCAGCAGGCCGTTCTCCCAAAGCGACTTGACCACCCCCATGTGGTAGATGCCGAGCGCGGCGCCGCCGCTCAGCATCAGGCTGGACTGGCCGAAGGTCTGGCTGGTGGCCTCGAAGTACTCGATCTTCTCGGCCAGGGAGATCTCGCCCGACTCGTCGTCGCAGAGCCAGTCCAGCGACTCGCAGACTTCGTCCAGGTAATGCTCGATCAGGCGCTTGGTGCCGAAGCGCGTGAACCGGTAGAGCATCGGGTTGGAAATATTGCCGAGGTTCCCGTGCAGGCCTTCCTGCAGGATGAACATCAGGCGGCGCAGGTAGCCCCCTTCGCGGGCGCCGAGAATCTGCGCCAGGCGGCGCTGGATCAGCTTGTAGTCGTAGAACGGCGAGGCATCCGCGAACTTCCACTCCTCGAGCCCCGCCTCCTTGTCGTAGCTCATCGCCGCTTCGCGCCAGCCGCCGTAACTGGTGGCGCCCTCCATGGCCTCCTCGAGGCGCGCGAGGCGGCGGTTGCGCCGCCCGAGGAGGGCAAAATCCGGCAGCGCTTCGGCAAGCGCGCGCATCGCCGGCCGGATCACCAGCCGCCCCGTCAGGGGCATCTCGAATATCGATGAAGACTGTCTGTCCGTTCGCTGGCGCAACTTGTTGCCTCCCCGGGGGAACATCACGGCTTGTCCATTATGGCACGTGAACCCGATTGGCAACCGACCCGGGAACGCGCACAATCTTGATGTGAATCAGGTCCGGGGAGCAGGCAATGAGCCGCATCTACATCCAGCGCGATCACGAGCTCGACAACCGGACGCTGCGCAAGCGCGCAGAGAGGCTCGCCAGGCAATTGCAGGACGAGTTCGGGGGCGACTACCGCTGGGAAGGCAATACGGTCCACTACAACTATTCCGGTGGCATCGACGCGCGCCTGACCCTGCAGGACGACGACATCCTCGTCGACGTGAAGCTCGGGGTGCTGATGCTCTTGCTGAAGAACCGCCTGCAACAGGAAATCGAGCGCTACCTCGACAAGCATCTCGCCTGATACGGCCCATCACATCGGCCGCAATACCCCGCGTTCTTCCAGCTCCAGCAGCAACAGGTGCTGCAGCAACTTGTCCTTCGGCGTGTCCGGATGCGCCAGCCCGATCCGCTCGAGGTAGGGACGCGCCTGGTCTTCGTCGACGTCGGTCATGAACGAGCGGATCACCGCGCGCAGCAGGTGCGCGGGCTGCTCCATCAGGGCCTTGATGTCCTTCAGGCTGCCGCCCAGCGCGACCTCCTCGGGCGTGAAATCGGTCCCCAGCGGAAAGGCCGGGAAATAGCCGCGCTTGCGCCACGGACCCAGCGCCCCGGCGATGCGCTCGGGAAGGTTGTGGCGCTGCGCGTCCGGGATTTCCCAGTCGGGGTCGATCTTGCCCGCGTGCCGCGCGGCCTGCAGCAGCTCGGGCTGGAAGCGCGAATCGGCGATGCCGAGCAGCGCCTGGATGATCTCCTCGTCGCTGCGCCCGCGAAGATCCACTGCGCCGTACTCGGTGACCACGACGTCGCGCAGGTGGCGCGGGATCGTGGTGTGCCCGTAATGCGGCACGATGTTCGAACGCAGCGCCTTTGCTGCACCGCGCGTGGCGCGGATGCAGATGATCGAGCGCGCGCCGGGCAGTTCGTGGGCCTGGGCGACGAAGTTGTACTGCCCGCCGACACCGCTGACCACCTCGCCGCTCTCGAGTCCGTCGGAAACGACCGCGCCGCCGAGCGTGACCATCATCCCGGTGTTGACGAAGCGCGCGTCGCGCCGCTGCGCCTCGCGCAGCACCGGGTCGTCGATGCGGTTGATGCGCCGCACGCTGTCCATGCCGATCAGCTCGGATTCGGCACGCGGCATCGCGGCCAGCGCCTGGTAGAAATCACGCGGCCCGAGGAAGAAGCCCCCGTGCATGTGGACGCCACCGAGCAACTGCTCGCCGAGCGCGAATGCGCACACGACCTGCAGCGCAGCCGCATCGTCGATGGCGGCCGGGCACTCCCGCCCTGCGCGCACCAGCAGGCCGTCGCGCCAGTCGACCGCGGCATCGAACACGCCCCACTGCTTGAGGAAATCCACGTCGGACGCCGCGAGCGGCGAGCCGATCACGCCATCGTCGCGCAGCGCCGCCAGCAGTGCGGCGTCCGGCCGCTCCGAAGCGCTCCGGTTCAGCGCTCGCTGCAGGCCGGGGTGATCGTAGACGCGGCGCCGCACGATGCCGGCGCGCATCAGGTGCAGGAAGCCGTTGACGAACATCTCGCTGCAGCCGTAGATGCCCTGCTCGAAGCGCCCCAGGCCGCCGATGCGCCCGACGAGCTCGGGATCGGTACCGAGCGCCGCAACCACCTCGCGATACGCAGGGTTCTCCTCGTGGCGCAGGCGACTGGCGTAGACGATCGCGTCACCGAGCGAGCCGATGCCGATCTGCAGCGTGCCGCCGTCGCGCAGCAGCGCGCTGGTGTGCACCCCGATCGCGAAGTCGGTGACGCCCACCGAGAGGTTGGGCGCGGCGAACAGGGTCTTGTCGTACTCCGGATTGACCAGCAGCGCGTCGAAAGACTCCGGCTCGACCAGCGCGCGGTTGTACATGAACGGCATTTCCGCGTGCACCTGGGCGATGGCCATGCAGGGTGCGCCACGCTGGCGCTGCGCGGCCAGCCAGGGCAGCAGGTCGAGCGAGGTGTCCGTGTTCGACGACAGGCTCAGCATGCGCCGCCCGTCGATCTCGCGGCTCGCGACGAGTTGCACCAGCACGTTCAAACCGCGGTCGACCAGGTCGCGCGAGGCGAAGGTGTAGTTGCTGGACACATAGTCGCGCTGTGCCTGTGCCACGCCCTTCATCGAGCCGGCGCGGAAATAGAACTCGTGCACGCGCACATTCGGCGGCAGGCTGCCCTCGCGCAGCGCCGCCATGTACTCGAGTTCCTCGTAGCTGCCGAACTGCCGTTCGATGAACGGGCCGAGAAAACGCTCCTCGAGCTCGGAACCGGGTCGCGGCTTCTCGAGCGACAGGCCCGTGAACAGCGTGAACTCGATTTCCGGGTCCGCCAGCGCGCGGCGGTAGAAGGCGTTAAGCAGCTGGTTCGGCTTGCCGATCCCGATCGGCGCCCCCACCATGAGGCGCTTGCCGACACGCGCGATGGTGGCCTCCACGCATTGCTCCACCGTGCGGTATTCGATCGCGGACGATGCCATGGCATTACCCCTGCTGACATGGTTGTGCCGTGATAGTAGAGTCGTGCGCGGCCACACGGCAACCGGGCCGGTTCGCGATCTCGCTCCCGCTTGATCCGGATCAGTCGGGAGGCCGGAGCCGCGCGCAGGGGCTCGAACTGCACAGGGTGAGGAGATCGGGATGGACACGGCGCGAACACGGCGCTCACGGTCGCTGCGGATGCTGGCAATCGCGCTGGCGGGCGCGCTGCCTGCCCTGGGCGCGACCGTGTACAGGAGCGTCGATGCCGAGGGCAAGGTCAGTTTCTCGGACACGCCGCCCGCAGCCGGCACCGCCACCGAGGTGATCGAAACGCGCGACACCCACACCAGCCCCGATCCCGACTCGGCCGAAAGGCTGCAGCAGATGCGCGAGACCACCGACCGCCTGCGCGCCGACCGGCTGGCACGCGAGCGGGAGCGCGCGCTGCCGCCGGCCCCGGCCTACCCGGGCTATCCGCCGCAAGACGACGCGCAACTCGGCGACGAGGAGCGCTGGCTGCTGCCGTATTACCCGCCCTACCGGCGCTGGCACGGCGGCGGGCATCGTCCCCCGCCGCGACCACCGTATGCCGAACCCGAGCCCCTGCCCTCCGGCACCCGCTCGCTCAGTCCGCGCGGACTGAATTCGCGCCTGCGCGACGCACGCTGAGCGCAGCCTTCACGCCAGGCTGAAGCGTCCGGCCGCCACGCGCACCTCGCGCCCGCAGCACTCCTCGCTCTCCAGCCGGTCCATCAGCGCCTGGTCCGGGGTATTGGCCAGGGTGCGCGTCCCGTCGGGCTGATCGAGCAGCGCCACGCCGCAGACGCGCGCATCGTTGTGGTACATCACCGTGTAGCCGCAGATGCGCGCCACGCCGTCCGCGGGCGGAACCACCGTGCGTGGCGGCGATTCCGCGGCGACCTCCGCGCTCACGTCGGCGAACACGAAGCCGCGCGGACCCGGATCGGCCGACCACACGCCGAAGCCCTGCTTGGTCAGGTACCCCGACACCGAGCTCACCAGCCCGCTCGCGCCGGGCTTCTCGCGCAGCAGTTCCGCCATGCGCGCGGTGGCCTGCAGCACGTAGTTGTTCAGCGGTCCGCCTGCGAAGGGCATGCCGCCGGTCACGGTCCAGTCGCGATCGGCCGGAATGCCGAGTTCCGTGGCGTAGAGTTCGACCGCGATCGGGAAGCAGGAATAGAGCTCGACGAAGTCGAGCGCGCCGGGCGCGAGGCCCGTGAGTTCCAGCGCGCGCTGTCCGGCGATGCGCGCCCCGGGCAGGCGATGCAACTCGGGGCGCTCGGACAGGGCGAGCATGTGGTTCGATTCCGTGCTGGCGCGCGGAAACACCCAGCGATGGCGCGCAATGCCGAGCGCCTCGGCGCGCGCCGCCGAGCACAACAGCAGCGCCGCGGCCTGGTCCACGTTCCACGAGGTGTTGTGCAGCCTGGTGTACGGGAAGGCCAGCATGCGGTTGCGCGGCGTGGCATCACGGATCTCGGCGGGCGCGACGCGCTCGCGCTTCCAGGCGTGCGGGTTGGCCGCGGCGATCTCGCTGAAGCGGCTGTACATCGCCGCCATGCGGTCGCGGTGCTCGGCCACGCCCAGGCCCTGTGCGGCGCGAAAGGCGCTCTCCACCAGCGCGTAGTAGCCCACCGGCATCATGCCGAGACCGGAGTCGATTTCCAGCGGCAGTTGCAGTTCCTCCTGCGGCGTGAGTACCTCGTCCGGCGCCTCGTCGAAGGGCGTCTCGGCGGCCTCGGTGCCCGCGATCTGCGCCTGCAGCGCGCGAAAGCGCGCCTCGCCACCGACCACTATCGCGGTCTCGATCTCCCCGGCCGCGATGCGCGCGCAGGCATCGCCGATCAGCGTCTGCTGCAGGATGCCGACCTTCGCGTAGACGGTGCGCGCGGCCTCCGCGCCGATCGCGCGCGCGATCATCCGCGCCGGGTCGGCGTAGCCCCAGAGCCCCTGCGGCACGCTGATCAGCGCGGCCTGCGACGGCAACAGCGGCGCGCCACAGTCGGCGCCGGCGGCGCGCACGGCGTCGATCATCAGCTGTATCGCCTCGCGTGCCTTCGCGGGATCCTTTTCCTTCTGCTCGACGATGCCGATGCCCACGAGCACCGGCGTGCGTGGATCGATTCCCTTCATGTCTGCTCCCTTGCTGCTGCTCGTTGAACGGGTGGACGGCCGCACTCAGAGCGCGGCGACGATGCGGTCGCGATACCCTGCCACCAGCGCCCGCAGCCCCGCGGGGGTGGTATCGCCGGCCTCGTAGGCGGCAATGATCAGGCGGTTCGCGCCGGCATCGCGGTAGGCACGCACGAGCCCCAGGTCCCAGGTCGCGCCGTGGCGCCAGCTGGCGGGCCACACCGTGACCGAGAAGCCCTCGAGGCTGCGCCCCGCGCCCGCCGCGGTGGCGCGGATCGTCGCCAGGCGCGCCGCGAGGTCATCGGGGGAGATCACGTAGGGGTAGAAGCCCTCGCCGCGCAGGCCGGCACGACGCGCCGCCGCCTCCGAGCTGCCGCCGATGTAGAACGGAATGCCGCCCGGCTGCACCGGCTTGGTGTCGCAGAACACCCGCTCGAAGCGCACGAAGTCGCCGCGGAACGTGGCCGGGTCGTCGCGCCACAGCGCGCGCATTGCGTCGAGGCATTCGTCCAGGCGCCGCCCGCGAGCGGCGTAGGGCACGCCCACCGCCTCGTATTCCTCCTTCTGCCAGCCGATGCCGATGCCGACCTGCAGGCGACCGCCCGAGAGCGCATCGAGCGTGGCCAGGCGCTTGGCCAGCATCGCGGCGCTGTGCTGCGGACCGATCAGCACCCCGGTGGCGAGCCGCAGGCGAGCGGTGCAGGCGGCGGCGAAGCTCAGCCACTCGAGCGGATCCGGCATCATGGTGTCGGGGACCACCGGCGCGCGGCCGTCCGCGGAATACTCGTAGCGCGGCTCGTAGTCCTCGGCCATGATCACGTGCTCGGGCATCCACACCGATTCGGCGCCCTCCTCTTCCAGCATCGCGAGGAAGCTGCGCACCCAGCGCGGGTCGGTGCTGAAACGCCGGTCGCAGATCGGGATCACGCCGAAATGCATCGTCCTCTCCTCGTCGCACCCGTTTACAGCCAGCGCACGCGGCGGAATGCCCACAGCAGCCCGGCGGCGATGGCGACCATCGCGCCGAGCAGCACGAAGTAACCCGCATCCGAATGCAGCTCCGGCATGTGGTCGAAATTCATGCCGTAGATGCCCGCCAGGAAGGTCAGGGGCAGAAAGATCACCGAGGCAATCGTCAGTGTTTTCATGATCGAATTCAAGCGGTGGCCGTTCAGCGAGATGTAGCCGTCCATGAGGTCGCGGGAGAGTTCCTGCATCAGCGCCGAGAGGCTGGTGAGACGCTCCATGTGCTCGAATACATCCTGGAATTCATGCCCGGAGTCGGCGTTGAACAGCGGCGATTGCGCGTGGCGCAATTCGTCGAGGCAGGCCTGCTGGTAGCCGAAGGTACGGCGCAGCTTCTTCAGCCTGCTGTTGTAGTTGACGAGTTCCAGCAGCACGGTGTCGTCGGCGTGCCCGGCGAGCGACTCTTCCAGGGCGTCGAGCCGGCTCTCGAGACCCAGTATCACCGGCGTGTAGCGGTCGACGATGCGCCGCAGCAGGCGATAGCACAGATGCACGCTGCCGCGCCCGGGCCCCACGGCGCCCTCGGCCACCGCCGACCACAGCGCGAGGATGCTGGGCGACGGCAGCGCGTGCACCGTGAGCAGGAAGTTGCGTCCCACGAACATCGAGATGTGGACCACGGACAGGTTGTTGATGTCCGCGGTCTCGGCCGTGAAACCCTTGAACAGCACGAAGAAGTAGTCGTCGAACCACTCGAGTTTCGGCGGGTGGCGCTCGCGCAGCGCATCGCTGGCGGCCAGCGGGCTGATGCCGAAGCGCTCCGTCAGCAGCGCACGCGCGGCCTCGACGGCGTGGCAGTCGATGTCGACCCAGAGCAACGCATCGCCGACCGGATCCCAGGCATCGATCAGCGCCGCATCACCGCAGCGCGGCGCTCCGACCGGCGACCCTTGCAGCAGCACGTTGATCATGCGTTCTCCGTCGCCCTGTGGGTCGGCATTCATGCCGACAGGTGCCCTGTGGGTCGACATTCATGCCGACAGGTGCCCTGTGGGTCGGCATTCA
The DNA here is from genome assembly GCA_018057015.1 of Pseudomonadales bacterium. Lineage (GTDB taxonomy): Bacteria > Pseudomonadota > Gammaproteobacteria > Pseudomonadales > UBA5518 > UBA5518. Next base: position 21,833 of record JAGPES010000001.1, read on the forward strand.
TGCCGACAGGTGCCTAGCTGAACCCAGCTGTCGCCATGAATGGCGACCCACAGATGGCGACCCACAGATGGCGACCCGCAATCGGAACGCTGGAAGGGGTCTATGCGTTCAACAGCTCGCGCAGCTGGTACTTGAGCACCTTGCCGGCGGGGTTACGCGGCATCTCGTCGACGAAGTGCAGCCGCAGCGGCAGCTTGTAGCGCGCGAGCTTCTCCGCGGCGAAGCCGCGCAGTTCCTCCAGCGTGAGCGTGCTGCCCGGCACCAGGCGCACCACCGCTGTCACGGCCTCGCCCCACTTCTCGTCCGGCAGGCCGATGACCGCGACCTCGGCAATCGCCGGATGCTCGTAGAGCACGCTCTCGACTTCCGCCGGGTAGACATTCTCGCCACCGCTGATGACCATGTCCTTGACGCGGTCGCACAGGTACAGGAAACCGTCGGCATCGAAGTAGCCGACATCACCGGTGTGGAACCAGCCTTCCGCGTCGATGGCCTCGCGCGTGGCCTCGGGACGGTTCCAGTAGCCCTTCATGACGTTGGGCGCGCGCACACAGACCTCACCGCGCTCGCCGTGCGCGAGCGGGTGGTTCTGCGCGTCGACCACGCGCACATCGCCGTAGAGCGGCGGCTGGCCCGCGGATCCGAGCTTGGTCGCGATCCAGCGGCTGCCGAGAAAGCTCGCGAACGGCGCGGTCTCGGTGAGACCGTAGCCCTGGCACAGGCGGATGCCGCGCGCCTGGTAGATGCGCAGCAGCGCCTCGGGCACCGGCGCGCCGCCGCAGACCAGCACCTCGACGCTGGCGAGATCGGCGCTGGCGAATGCCGGGTGCTGCGCCATGAACAGGAACATCGCCGGCGCGCCGAACATGGTGGTGACGCGGTAACGCGCGATGTCCTCCAGCACGCGGCCCGGATCGAAGCTGCGGTGCAGGATCACGTGCCCGCCGCCCTGCAGCCCGATCAGCGTGGTGACGTTCAGACCACCGATGTGGAACAGCGGCGCGGCGGTGAGGCTCACCTCGCCGGCGAAGTTCTCCGGCCCGAAGCGCGCGTTCACGTTGTTCCAGAAGATATTGCCGTGCGTCAGCATCGCGCCCTTGGGCCGCCCGGTGGTGCCCGAGGTGTACATGATCAGCGCCACGTCATCGGCCTCGACGCGTTCGGCCGCGGCGAGCGGCAGCACGTGCTCCGTCAGTTCCTCCCGCCCGGTCCATCCCGGCGCGCCCGATTCGGCGCCGACGAACTCCCGGCAGCAGAGGCGGTCGCGTATGCCATCGATCACGGCCCTGTGCGCGTCGTCGACCACCAGCGTGTGCGCGCCCGCGTCGTTGATGATGAACTCCAATTCCGCGCCGGTGAGGCGGAAGTTGAGCGGCACGAAAATCGCGCCGATCGCCGTTGCCGCAAACAGCGTCTCGAGGAACACCGGATGGTTGTGGCCGAGGAAGGCAACGCGGTCACCGCGGTTTACGCCGCGCTTGCGCAGCGCGCTCGCCAGGCGGCGGATGCGGTCCGCGACGGCCGCGTAGCACAGCGTCTCGCCTTCGAAACTGATCGCCGGCAGCTGCGGCACCAGCGCCGCGCGCCGCAGGATCATCGCCCCGAGACCCACGTCGGGCAGCGGCATCTCACGCATGCGCGGCAGCCTCCTTCGGCTTGGGCAGCAGGAAATGCGCGAGCGCCGGCATCAGCACCAGCGCGCCGACCATGTTCCACAGGAACATGAAGGTCAGCAGGATCCCCATGTCGGCCTGGAACTTGATCGGCGAGAAGGCCCACGCCACCACGCCGGAGGCGAGCGTGACACCGACCAGCGCCACCACGCGACCGGTAAAGGCGAGCGCCGCCGCGTAGGCCTTTTCCAGCGGCAAGCCCTGCCGGGTCTTGGCCAGCGTCACCGTGAGCACGTAAAGCGCGTAGTCGATGCCGATGCCGACGCCGAGCGCGATCACCGGCAGCGTCGCCACCTTGACGCCGATGCCGAGCACCACCATCAGCGCCTCGCAGAGAACGGACGTGACCATCAGCGGGATCACCGCGCACAGCACCCCGGCAAACGAGCGGAAGGTGATGAAGCTGAGCACGATCACCGCCGCGTAGACGTAGATCATCATTTCGCGATTGGCCTTCTTCACCACGATGTTGGTGGCGGCCTCGAAACCCGCGTTGCCCGCCGCGCCGAGAAACTGCACCTGGTCGCTGGACCATTCGGCGTTGAACTCCGCCAGCGTGTCGACCACGGACTGCAGCGTCTTCGCCTTGTGATCGGACAGGTAGACCAGCAGCGGCGACAGCGAGCACTCGGGGTTGACCAGCCGCTGGTCAACCAGCTCGACGGCGGCATAGTTGATCGAGGACTGGTTGCGATTGAGCGAGCGCCACTTGATGTAGCCCTCGTTCAGACCCGCCAGCAGCTGCCGCGTGCCGGTGTTCATGCCAACCACGTCCTCGACTTCGGGCAGCTGGCGCAGCCTCCACTCGAGCTCGTCAGCCAGGCTGAGCGCCTCGTAGTTCGTACAGCCGTCCTGCGGGGTCTTCACGATGACCGCGAAGATGTCGCTGGACACCGAGTAGTGCTCGATCATGAACTTGACGTCCTGGTTGTAGCGCGAATCGGGCAGCAGCTCCGGCGCGCCCGGATCGAGGTCGCCTATCTGCAGGTCCTCGGCGACGAACAGCGCCCCCACGGTCAGCGCGGCGGCGATAAGAATCGCCGCTGTCGCCCACGGACGGCGCGTGAATCGCAGCAGGAAGGCCCACAGTCCGCGCAGCTCCCCGTGCGACTCCTGCTCGTGGCGCACGGCGCGCGCCGCCGCGCTCGTGGTGACCCCGAGATACGACAGCGCCACCGGGATCATGATCAGGTTGGTGAAGATCAGCACCGACACGCCGATGCTCGCGGTGATCGCCAGGTCCTGGATCACGGGGATCGTGATGATCAGCAGCACCAGGAAGCCCACGCCGTCGGCGGCGAGCGCGGTGAAGCCCGCGAGGAACAGGCGGCGGAAGGTGTAGCGCGCGGCCACGTACTTGTGGCAGCCGCGCCCGATGTCCTGCAGCACGCCATTGAGCTTCTGCGCGCCGTGCGAGATGCCGATCGCGAACACCAGGAACGGCACCAGGATCGAATACGGGTCCAGCTCGAAGCCGAAGGCCGTGAGCAGGCCGAGTTGCCAGATCACGGCGGCAATCGTCACGCCCAGCACGATCAGCGTGCTGCGCCAGCAGCGCGTGTACCAGTACAGCAGCGCCACCGAGATCACCACCGCGACACCGAAGAACATCATCACCGCGACCAGGCCTTCGACGAGGTCGCCGACGATCTTCGCGAAGCCGGTGATGTGGATCCGGATGCCGTCGCGCTGGAACCTCTCGCGTATCTCTTCCAGGCGCTGCGAGAACTCGAACAGATTGATTGGCTCGCCGGTTTCGGCATCGGTCTGCGCGATCGGGACCAGGATCGCCGCCGAGCGCAGGTCATTGGCGACGAGATTGCCCACGAGACCGGCGCGCTCGACGTTCAGCTTCACCAGCTCGATCGACGCCGGCGAACCGTCGTAGTCGGGCGGTATCACCGGCCCGCCCTCGAAGCCTTCCTCGGTCACCACGCGATAGCGTGTGTTCGGCGTCCACAGCGACTTCATGCTCTCGCGCGCCACGCCGGGCGTGTAGAACACCTCGTTGCTGATCTCCTGGAATGTCGTGAGGAATTCGGGCGTGAAGATCGACTCGTCGTCGGTTTCCACCGCCACCCGCAGCACGTTGCCCAGCCCGCGCAGAAATTCCGCGTTGGCCTTGTAATTCTGCACGTAGGGGTGATCCGTCGGCAGCATCTTCTCGAAACTGCCCAGCATCTGCAGCCGGGTCGCGGCGATCCAGCCGAGCACGACGGTGATCACCAGGAAAGCGACGAATATCGCGCCGCGGTTGTTGAAAACCAGCCGCTCGATGAGGTTCCCGGACTGCGCGTCGAATTGCGCGAGCTCACGGATCGGCGGGAAGTCGTCGGTCTGCTCGACGTAGGCCATGCGTTTCTCCCGTCTCCGTCAGGGTTGTTGTGCCGCGGCCACCGCCGCGGGCAGGCGCTGCACGCGAAGGCCGAAGCTCCCGCTCATGATCAGCTCGCCCGGACGCCCCTCCAGCAGGTCGCTCACGGGTTTGGGATCCTCGACGGGCAGCGGCGTGAAATTCACGCCCTCGTCCACGCTCAGGAACAGGTTTCCTTCCTGGGTCGCGATCACCACGCGACCGTCGGCAAGCACGGTTCCGGCCACGACGGAGCTGGTCTGGGGCTTGTTGGCCTCCTGCCAGGTGAGGCCGCGATCGGTCGAGCGGAACACCAGCCCGCGTAAGCCGCCGGTCACCAGCGTGCCACCCCGCGTGGCGAGGAGCGTGAACATGCTGCCGTCGTAGGGGAAATCCAGTCGGCGCCAATGCCCCGTGGACGGATCCAGCGTCAGCAGCGTGCCCATTTCGCCGGTCAGGAACTCCTGTGGCGCGACAGCGTCCGTCGCCGCGACGTCGCCAGCGGCCGGCGCAGGCGCGAGCGCCGCATGGTCGAACAGGTGCACGAGCTGATCGAGATCCAGCAGCTCCATCACCGGAAACCACGACTCGCCGCCGTCCTCGGTGCGGAACAGCAGGCCGTAGGCGCCGGCAGCAAAGCCGCTCCTGGCATCGTCCATGACGACCCTGAAGAAGGGACGATCCGCGGCCTGCTCGGTCGCGAGCGTCATCTCGTCGACCAGGAAGGCGAAGCGCTCGTTGTCGGGCTCCTGCTCCTGCTTCTTGCGGTAATGGTCGAGCCCGATCTGTGCGAGCCGCACGCCGTCGAGCTGCTTGACCCAGGACTTGCCGCCATCGCTGCTGTGCAACACCACGCCGTCATGGCCGACGACCCAACCCTGCTCCGGCGTCGGGAACGCCGCGTCGAGGAGGGAGGAACGCACCGGCACCGATTCGGCCTGGACCCAGCTCTGCCCGAAATCGTCCGAGTACAGGATGTGCCCGCGGATGCCGGTGGCGAACACGCGATCACCCGCGCGGGTGAGCGAGTACACCAACGCGCGCTCCGCCAGCGGGGACTGCACCGCGGGAAGTTCGAGGACATCGTAGCGCTTCGTGTCCTGCGCTGCGGCCAGCGGTGCCAGCAGGCAGGCTGCGCAGACGAGGGCGGCGAGTTTTTTCATGATTCTTGTTACTCCCGAAACCAGGCTCCGGGCCGCATCACGCGTCCCGGCGACATCGGCACCACGCGCGCGCCGGCCGCCCCGACCGGCGACCGGCGCGCCGCACGGATCAGCGCACGCCCGTGCGCGCGATGCCCTGCGATGTGAAGAACTGCTCGGACTCGTCGAAACCCTGCGTGAAGGTGCCCGGGTTCGGCTTGGTATTGATGCTGTAGATGCCCGCCTTCAGGTCGTAGGCGCCAAGGGCCGTGTTGCCGGGCGCCGGAATGTCCCACTGGATGAAGGGGTACATCTGCTGCACCCGCCACAACTCGCCCTGCCCGTCCCACAGGTCGCCGAGCAGCGCGGTCCAGCTGTCCTCGTCGATGTAGTAGCGGCGCTTGCCGTAGATGTGGCGGCTGCCGCTCTTCAGCGTGCCCTCGACGACCCAGACGCGGTGCTTCTCCCAGCGCACGAACTCGGGCTTGAAGAAGTGCTTGTCGAGCAGGTCCAGGGCCGTCTTCTCGAACACGAAGGTGTTGCAGTTGTAGGGGATCAGCATTTCCTGCTTGCCGACCAGCTTCCACTCGAAACGCTCCGGCGAGCCGTTGTACATGTAGGAGTCGTCGTAGGTCGAGGTGCCCGCGGTGGAGGGGTTCGGCGTGTCGAAGGACACCGAGGGCGCCTTGCGCACGCGGCGCTGGCCCGTCAGGTACTGCCACGCATCGCGGCCCTTGCCGGCCGTGTAGTCGGCGCCGGGCTCGTGCACCAGCAGGATCTCGCCGGCACGGCGCGGCGGTGCCAGGTAGTCGATGCGCAGGTAGGCGTAGCGCAGGTCGGTCGAGCCGTAGTTGCGCTTCTTGTAGTGCTCCATGAACATGGGGTATTCGAACCAGTTGTCGGCGCTGGCCGCGAGCACGGGCTTGCCGTTGGCGTCGACGTAAAAGCTGTCGTAGCGGTAATAGGACTGGACACCCTGGAACCGGATCATGTGGTTCCACAGCACTTCGAGACCGCTCTGCGGAACCGGGAAGGGCACGCCCGGCACGTTGCCCTCGATCATCTGCCCGTCGGCGACCAGCTTGGCGCCCGTCGCGTTCTGCTTCGTGGCGTCGTAGTACCACTGCGGCTGCGAGACGTTGCGGTGCGTCGGGTAGACATCGAGCCGGAAGCCGTCCTTGCCGTAGCGTTTCAGGATCGCCTGCGTCCCTTCGGAGAGGATATCGGCGTACTGGGCCATGTTGTCGACCGTGACCTGGTAGATCGGCTTTTCATCCGGGTAGGGGTTCGGGTACTCGGTACCCGGTTTCCAGCCGGCGGGCACCGTCACGCCCTTGCCGTCCCACGCGGGGATCGAACCGTCGGCATTGCCGGCCTTCTCGGCGCCCACCGGCGTGAGCTCGGCACCGAGGCGCGCTGCCTGGTCCGCACCGACCGCGGCGTGCAGCACCGTGGAGGAAGCGGCGCCGATCAGCGCCGCCGCGAATATGCTTTTTATCTTCATGACGCGAATGCTCCTGTGAAAATCCGGGCTCAGAAAGTGCGCTTGACGGTGAACGAGACGTTGTCGCGGTCGATCAGGTTGCCGAGGCTGCCGCGGTCCTGGTCGCCGAAGAACACGTTGTACTTCAGGTCGATGTTCCAGACCTGCTGGTAATCGAGCGCCAGGCCGATCGAGGCGATGCCGAGCGACTGGTCGCCGCCGCCGCGCAGGGGCGAGTGGCCGTTGATGCCGTAGGACAGCGACATGGGCAGCCTAAGGTCGAGGCTGGGCGCCACCTGGAACCACTGCGGCGAGAACACCGCGTAAATCGAGGTTGCGACGTCGTTTTCGTCGATGAACGAGTTGGCGATCTGCTCGTTGTCGCCGTAGCTCAGCAGCGACGTGGCCGTGAATTCCATCGCGTAGGAGCCCCCGTCCCACAACGCGTTCGGATTCAGGAAGCCCAGGCCGTTAACCACCAGGCTCATCACGTCGCCGGTCGCGCCGGCGTAGTTGCTGCCGTTGTCGGCGCCATCGAAGTCGAAGTTGGCGTTGGCGCTCGAGAAACCCGCGCCCTCGAGCGTGCCCGCGACCGCGCCCGCCAGCGCCCCGAAATTGGGATAAGGTTCGGTGCGGAGCAGGGTCGCCCTGCCGAAGTCGATCGCGACGTCGTGGCGGTAGGCGAGGTCCATGCCGAAAGAGATGCCCGCGATCTCCTTGCCCAGGCTCATGCCGAACAGCTCGTTGTCCTCGCGGTAGGTCCACTTGAAGCGACCGATACCGACCGCGGGGTAACCGCCCCCGGTGTAGTAGCCGAACTGGTCCGGTTTCTCGCCGCCGGCAAAAGCCGGCCATAAATTGACCAGCAACTGCGCCGTTGCGCTGGTCGGCGCCAACGCGGTGGCGTACTGACCGACATTGAGCGCACCGATCACGCCTTGAGGCGCCTTGTCGTGGTAATTGAGGAAATACAGGCCCAGTTCGAGACCGTCCTCGAACACGTACTGCATGCCCAGGCCCCATTCCCCTTCTTCGGGCTCCTCGGAACTGTTCTGCACGAAACCGGTGCGCGGCGAGATGAGCGCGCGCGTGACCGGATCCACCTGCCCTGCGACCAGCGTCGCGAACTCCGCCTGGTCCATCGAGATCTCCGTCAGCGTGAAGTAGCTGCCGGGCGCGGGGTAGCGCGTCGGTTCCCACTCGAAGGAGTAATAGCCGACCAGTGACAGGTTGGAATTGATCTGGAACGAACCCGACAGCTTGTTGGTCGGCAGGAATAGCTCCTTGGCTTCCGACCCGGGCACCCCGAGCCCCTTGGCCTGGTCGATGGGCGCCATCGCGCCGGCAATGCCGTTGGTCGCGCCGGATGCGAACAGGCTCTGTCCCCAGTACAGCGTGTGGCGCCCGGCGCGCACGCTGGCCTCCCCGCTGCCGACCTGGAAGTTGGCGAACACGAAGGCATCGAGCAGTTCGCCGCCCCGGTATGCATAATCGTCGGCGTAGTCGTTGAACTGGCCCGGACGCACCGTGAGGGAGCCCCAGGTGTCGGTGTAATTGCCGTTGATCCGGTAGTCCTTGTTGACGCCCGGATGGTCGCTGTCGCCGCTGTAGGCGTGGTCGTACCACCCGGCACCACTCACGCGGAAGCCGAAACGCTTCTTCCACACCAACTCGAGCTCCGAGAGCAGATCGGCGCGATTGCTCACGACGCCGGTGTCGAAGGCCAGGTTCGCGTCATCGAACAGGGAAGGACTCGCACTGTTCGTGATATCCGAATCCTGATCCTCGACACGGACCATCAAGTTGTACTTGGCGGTATTGTCCCAGCGCACCTCGAGGTCGCTGTTGCCCGTGTCGAACTGCATGGCCCAGCCGTGGCCGGCCGTCATCATTGCCGCAACCGCTATGGCGCGGCTCAACGCGCGTCGGCGTGTCGTGGCCTGCAGAGTGCATTTGGTCGTGTGCATGGACGCATCTCCCTCGAGGTTATTGTTGGCTGCAACGCCTTTTGTAGCGGATTCTAGCCGTGACTGCGAGCGATTCCTTGATCCAGATTGTATCCGGGCCCGATTCTTCTTCCCTTCGCGGCACCGCTCAATCCCCCGCAAACGGTGCCACCCCCAGCCGTTCGAGCGCTTCGTGCGAGTATGGCACGTAGCCGCCGGCCGCATCGTCGAGCACCAGCAGCGGATCCGGGACGCGTGCCGGATCGTAGCCCTCGCGCTGCAGGTCGACCTTGCGCAGCTTGAAGGTGGCGGTGATGTCGGCCTGGGGGCTGAGGCGCAGGAACAGCGGTATGGCGTAGAACGGCAGGCGCGCACGGCAATGGGCATGGAATGCCGCGGCGTCCAGCGTGCAGCCCGGCTGCATCACCAGCGCCGCCATCCCGGCGCGGCCCTCCTGCCCGGGCACGTGCACGCCGTAGACATTGATGGTCTCGATGCCCGGGAAATCGCCTATGGCGTCCGCGACCTCCTGGGTCGAGACGTTCTCCGACTTCCAGCGGAAGGTGTCGCCGATACGGTCCACGAAGAAGAAGTAGCCGTCATCGTCGTAGCGCATCAGGTCGCCGGAGCTCCACCAGGCATCCCCGGCCACGAAGACGTCGCGCAGGATCTTCTTCTGCGTGTCCTCGGCCGAGGTGTAGCCCTCGAACGCCGCGCCGTACATGCCGGGTGCGGGAGAGCTGATCAGCCCCAGCACTTCCCCGATTTCCCCCGGATGGCAGGCAATCATGAAGCCGGCGGCATCGCGCAGGTGCGCGCCTCTCTCGATGTCGTAGCGCGCCAGCCTGAGGTTGCTGCGTTCGAAATACGGGATGCGCCCGCAGGAGCCGATGCGGTTGTCGAGGTTCATCAGGTTGGTGTTCGCCTCGGTCGAGCCCCAGCCCTCGAAGATCTGCGCCACGCCGAAGCGCGCCTGGAAGCGCTCCCACACGTCCGCCGACAGGCCGGCGCCGGTCATGGCGCGCAGCGTGTGCTCGCGGTCGTCGGATCGCGGCGGCTGGTTCAGCAGGTAGCGGCAGATCTCGCCGATGTACTGGCACACCGTGACGCGATGGCGACGCACCTCGTCCCAGAACGCGCTGGCACTGAAGCGCCGGCGCATCACTATCGCCGCGCCCGCGCTGAGGGCATTCGCCGTGAGCGACATGCCGGCCGCGCTGTGGTAGAGCGGGAGCACGCAATAGAACACGTCCTGCCCGGTCGCCTTCACCGTCACGCGCATCTGCTCGCCGGAGCTCAGCCAGCGCCAGTGGCTGTTCAGGGCCGCCTTCGGCAGGCCGGTGGTGCCGGAGGTGAAGACATAGACCGCGGTGTCGCGGCAGCGGATCCCGGCGCGCGCCGCGCGCGGCAGATCCTCCGCGCCGGCCTGCGCGGCGCGCGCGGAGAAATCCAGCGCGCACAGCGCGACGAGTTCCGGCGTCGCCGGATGCAGCGCATCGGGCCAGCGCCACAGCGGCACGCCCGCAGCGCGCGATTCCGCCACCGTGAAACGCGCCAGCGCCTCGTCGCCCACGATGCAGGCCTTCGCCCCGGTGATCGCGAGCGCGTGCGCGAGCGGCCGCCCGCTGATGTTCGTGTTGAGAAAAGCCGGCTTGATGCCTGCCTTCACCAGCCCGAACCACACCACGAAGAATTCCGGCCGGTTGTCCAGCGACACCGCGCAGGTGTCGCCCCTGGCGAGCCCCAGCGCGAGCGCGGCATGGGCCACGCGGTTGGCGCGACGGTTGACCTCGGCGTAGCCGAGCGTGTCGTCGCCGGCGATCAGGAAGGGGCGCTCGCCGCAACGGGCGACGATCTCCTCGAACTTGTCGGCGATGGTGAATTCAGCGGCGGGATCCACGGTCATGGCGGCCTGGACGCGAAGGTCCATGATCGCCTGCGTCTGTTCGCGCGGAACCACCATCAGCCACCCCTTTCCTCTTGTTTTTCCGGATCATAACCCAGCGCCACCAAACGCCCAATAGCCGTGCCATGGGTCCTCGTGCACGGCCGTCGTGCTCAGCCGGGGGCAGCCGTGCTCCCGCGCGAGGTGTGCTCGAGCACGATTTTCCAGTCGTCGCCGGCCAGGTGACGACAAACGAGACTGAATGCCCCCTGGACCAGGAGCCCGGGAAACCGGTGCGAAAAGGTACCGACCGCAATCACGCTGCTCGCGTCGCATGGCCGCAGCACCACGTCGTGGAGCGCGAAGCGCCCCATGGCCTGCGGATCGGGCCAGGTCTTGCGATAAAGAGCGGCGACCGCGCGCCAGCCATGGTGATTGACCTCCCCGTGCGAGAGCACCAGCGCATCGTCGTTCCAGTACGCTCCGAGGTAGGCCTCCATGTCGCCGCGATTCCAGTCGGCCTCGAGCTGTTGCAGCAGGCGCTGTACCTGTGGCCGCGCCGCGGCAAAGGGCACCGGAGGAACGCCGTTCGTCGAATCATGCACGTTGCAGTTCCCCCTCGAGCAGTGCCACCAGTTCCGCGGGCGTGCCGACGGACGCGCGTGTCCGCGCAAAAACGTGCGCCGGTCGTGCCTTGCGATCGAACCAGACCAGCTCGTCCTGCGTCTGCGCCGGGCGTCGCGCGGCCAGCCAGAGGGCCGTGTCCGCACCCTGCGCCTCGTCGCGCAGCACGCAGCGCAGCAGCCGGCGGAACCGCGGCAGCGAGGTCCTGACGCCCTCGGTGTCGGACCACCCCGGATGCATGGCGTAGAAGCGCACGCCCCGCTCGCGGTGGCGATCGCGCCACCAGTCGGTCAGCACGACCTGGGCCCGCTTGTGCAGGCCGTAGGCGAGCACCCCGTTGTACGCCTGCGCCGGCATCCTGAGCGCCTCCACCATCAGTGGCACGTTGTACATGCCGCCGGAGGACATGTTGATGACCACGCCGTCGCGCGCGAGCAGATCACGCGTGAGCAGGTCCTCGGTGAGCAGGTAGTGATTCAGCAGGTTGGTTGCAAGGGACGCCTCCCGGCCTTCCACGGTCAGCGTGTAGTCGTCGAGCAGCACCCCCACGTTGTTCAGCAGCACATCGATCCGCTCGCCGCGCGCGGCCAGCGCGCAAACCAGCGCCCGCACCTGGCGCACGAGCGCGAGGTCCGCGACCACCGGCTCGATTGACGCCGGTGCCTCGCCTGCGAGCGCCTGCAGCTTGCCGGCGTTGCGCGCCACCGCCAGCACGCGCGCGCCGCTGCGTGCCGCGTGCAGCGTCGCGGCCCTGCCGATGCCGCCGGAGGCCCCGGTGACCAGCCAGGTCTGGCCGGAGAAATCGGGCGCGAACGGCGGCCACGACAGGCGCCGCGCGTGATAGCCGATGCTGCTGAAACTCGGCAGGAATCGGCCGTAGAACGATACGATCTTGCGCAATTGCCGGAGGTCCGTCACAACTGCCCTGCCACCAGGCGTCCATCCTTGACCGTGGCAACCACCTTCAGCCCGCGCAACCGCTGCGCCGGCACCGTCAGCGGGTTGGCGTCGAGCACCACGAAATCGGCCTGCTTGCCGACCGTGATCGAGCCCTTGCTGTCCTCGTCGCGGTAGAGCCACGCCGCGTCGATGGTCAGCGCCTCCAGTGCGCGCTGCGCCGGGACGCGCTCGCCGGCACCGATCACGGCTCCGCTGCGCGACTGTCGCGTGACCGCAGTCCACAGCATCATCGCCGGATCCAGCGGCGTCACCGCATAGTCGGTGTGGTTCGAATAGCGCACCCCCTTCTCGTGAGCGGTTTTCAGCGGACTCAGAAAGAACGCGCGCTCTTCACCCAGGTTGCGCACGTGCACATCGCCCCAGTAGAACGCGTGGTTGCTGAAAAACGAGGCGCCGATGCCGAGCCGCGCGTAGCTGTCGAGCTGGTCGGGACGCACGAACTGCGAGTGGATCACCACGTCGCGACGATCGTCCGCCGCCTTCGCGCCGACCTCCTGATGCGCGCGGATCACCATGTCGATCGCCGCATCGCCGTTGGCATGCGTCCACACCGGCACACCGGCCGTCCAGGCGCGAGCGAAGATCGCTGCGTAATCCGCCGGCGCGATGAACGGCTTGCCGCGCCAGTCCACTTCGCCGCCGGGACCGTGCACATGCATCGGTGCGGAGAAATACGCGGTCCTTCCCTGCGGCGAACCGTCGGTCAGCACCTTGATGCCCCCGAGCTTCAGGTGCCCCTCGTAGCGGCCGAAGCGCTGCGCGAGCGCGGCATCGAGTTCCTGCGGCCGCATCACCACCGGCAGCGCCACCACGTCCAGCCACAACGCACCGGCGTCCGCCGCGCTGCGCAGCGTCGCAAGCAATGCGGGGTCCGTCGCGCCGTCCTGGATCGTGGTGTAGCCATTCTGCGCATAGAGCCGTTGCACCGTGTCGAGTGCCTGCAACTGCTGTTCATGGGTCGGGCGCGGCAGCGCTCCCATGGCGCCGATCATGGCCGTTTCCATCAGCAGCCCGGCCGGCTCCCGGGATCCCGTCTTGCGCGCGATGACGCCACCCTCGGGCGTCGGCGTTTCCCCGTCGATGCCCGCGAGGGCGAGGCCCGCGGAGTTGAGCACCGCGCCATGCCCCGAAACGTGCATCAGCAGTACCGGATTGTCCGGAAAGGCAGGATCGAGATCGTCGCGGGTGACATGGCGTTTCTCGGCCAGGCCTTCGGGATCGTAGCCATAAGCCAGGATCCACTGGCCGGGCGCAACGGCCTGCTGTGCCGCGTGGCGGCGCAGCGTTGCCACGAGAATGGCAATGGTGTCGACCGCGCCGACGGGCGGCACCGACACGTTCGCCCAGTCCGCCAGGGTCAGCGCCTGGCTGATGTGACTGTGCCCGTCGATGAAACCGGGCAGCAGGGTGTTGCCGCCGAGCGCCACGACGCGCGTGCCCGCGCCGGCCCAGGCGCGGTGGATTTCCTCGCGCGACCCGAGCGCCACGATGCGCCCCGCGCGCACCGCGACCGCCTCGACCTGCGGTCGCGCCGGGTCCATGGTGAGGACGGTACCGCCCTCGTAGAGGGTATCGGCCGCCTCCCCCCGGGCGACTCCTGCGCACGCGACCCCGGATGCAAGCAGCAACGCCGCGATCATCGGGCCGATGAGACGATTCGTTTTGCGCCGGCTGCTCATCTTCTCGATCCTTCCATCTGGTTTTTCAGCGCAGGGACGTGAAGGGAACCACCTCGGCACGCGGTGTTTGCACCGGCCCCGCCGGCAGGAAGTAGCGCCAGAACACCAGGCCGAAGGCCTGGCCCTCGGTGTCGAGCCAGTTGGGACAGCCGGGATCCCGGTGCGCCAGCACCATGCGGAAAGTGCCGTCGGTCTCCAGCCGCGTCTGGCGGCGGTTCAGCGAGACGCTGCGGTTGGCGTAATCCAGCGTCTGCTGGAAGCGGTTCCACAGGCTGACGTTGGCGAAGCGACAATCGGGCCAGCGCCCGGTCATCACCAGCGCCTGGTCGGGTCCGAGAAAGAACGGCGCCATCGAGTAGTACGCGTCGAAGGCGGCGAGTCCCATGTCGCCCGGCGGCACCGGCGCCACGAACTGGTTGGGAACCAGCGACAGGAAGGACGGCGGCTCGCGCTGCGTCATCGGCGGCTGCAGCAGGGTGCGGCTGCGCACGAACTGCGCCACGCGGCGGATGCCGGCCGCCACGTCCGCGTCGCCGGCCGGTGCCGGCGGCGCGCTCACGTCATCTGCCGTGATCGAGAGCCGCGGACCGCGCGCGGGATCGTCCGCGGCGGTCTGCGCTTCTTCGTAATAATGACGCGTGGTGATGCGCGAGACGCCCGCCGGCAACGCCAGCCAGTTGCGTGCGGCCGGTGCCCCGCCGAGGCGGATCGCGAAGTTCCCCGCGGCATCGACGTCGAACATCGTGTCGTTGATCACGCCCGCGGTCTGGCTGCCGAGACTGCCGTCGGCGGTGCCGATCTCGAGCGTGATCGAGACGTACACCGCGCCGTCCATGTTGCCGCGCACCGTGTAGACGTGGTCCGCGCTGACCGGCGCGTCGAAGTAGATGGCGTCGGCGTTGTCGCCGGTGAACTTGCGCGAGGGCGTGACGATGCGGCGGAACTGCGGGTGCGCCGGATCGCTCTCGAACATGCCGACCAGCCCGCCCTCCAGCATGTGCATGAGCGCGCGGTGGGCGCCGGCAACGTCCTCGGCCGAGGCCAGGTTCCACTCGGGGCCGGCCCAGCGTTCGTCGGCCTCCTGCAGCAGGGCGATCAGTTCGCGCAGCGCCTGGCGGGATTCGGTCTGGATGCTCATTGTTGTCGTTCCTGGCGGAATGGGTCGGGCGAGCATCGCACGCCGCGCCGCGCAATTCACCTTACAACCCGGCAACCTGGCCCCGTTTGCTGCGCGATAGCGAGCCTACGGGAGCGCGCCACGCACCACGCAGAAACGCTGCCCGGTGGGTGCCTCCATCACCCACCAGCTGTGCACCTGCGCCACGCGCGTGGCGCCCAGCGCCTCGAGGCGGCGCACTTCGGCCTCGACGTCCTCGCTGGCGATGTCGAGGTGCACGCGGCTGGGGTGATCCACCGCCTGCACTTCGATGTGCAGTCCGCCGGCATCGACGAGGCGCACGTACTTGCCCCCCTCCTCACCGGGGAGCTGGCGCATCGGCATGCCGAGCGCCGCGCTCCAGAATGCGGCCGCCGTGTCCAGGTCGGCGTCCTGGCAGTCGATGATGAAGCCGGCCAGGCGGCTCGGCGCCAGCGCGGGGATATCCGTGATCGCCGCGCGCGGCAAGCGGTCGCGCGTGTCGAACCACGGCAGGCGATCGGCGAAGTACACGTGCGCCTGGGGCTCGAAGCGCTCCGGTTCGTCGAAGGCGTTGAGGTAGAGGTCGATCTCGCCGGCGCGGCGCTCGCTCTGGTAGGAGATCGGCGTGCCGCAATGCGCGCAGTGGCGCCGCGTGACGCCGGGCGAGGATTCATGGCTCGCGGGGGTGCCCTCGAAGTGCACGCGATCGAGCGCGAAGTTCACGAAGCACGCGACCGGCGAGGCCGTGTGGCGCCGGCAAAACCCGCAGTGGCAGTAGGCGACCCACTGCGGCTCGCCGTCGGCGACGAAACGGATCCGGCCGCACAGGCAGTGACCGCTGGCCATGACGCTCTCCTTCGAATTGCCGCGCGGCCCATGCTACGCTCGCCGCCAACGCCAATAAACACGCAGGAGCCCCCCATGAGCGCCAACTCGGAAGTCATCGACCGTTTCATCGCTGCCTGGAAGACCAGGGACGTCGATCGCATCGTCAGCTTCTTCCACGACGACGCGGTCTACACCAACGTGCCGATCGACCCGCCCAACCGCGGCATCGAGCAGATCCGCGCCATGATCAGCGGCTTCCTCGGCATGGCACAGGCGATGGAGTTCGTGGTGCACCACAGCGCGGAGAACGCCGCGGCGGGCATCGTGATGAACGAGCGCACCGACCGCTTCCAGCTCGGCGAACGCTGGGTGGAACTGCCGGTGATGGGCGTGTTCGAGCTGCGCGACGGCCGGATCCAGGCCTGGCGCGACTACTTCGACCTGGCCCAGTTCCAGAACGGCATGGCGGGCTGAAGAGGGTGTCGTAAAACCTTGCACGACCTCGACCGACGCGGTGCAGGAGCGCGCCATGCGCGCGATATCGCGGCCATGGGCCGCTCCTACACCCGATAAGCACCGTGCTCGTGCGGTCGGACGACGTTTCGCTACACCCTCTGAAGGGTCTGCACAGCCGGATGCCGGACACACCGGCAGCTTCGGGCAGTCGCGGGCCGCGCGCTCAGAACGTCCAGTCGGCGCCGAGGTAGGCTGTGCGCGGCATGTTGGCGCGCGCGCCGTCGGGTTTGCGCGACACGATGACCTGCTCGTCGAACAGGTTGTTGACCTTCGCGTAGACGCGCAGCCCCTCGAACAGGCGATAGCCGGCCGTCCAGTCCACCAGGAACAGATCGTCGGTGAACAGGAAGCGGTCGTCCACGCCGGCGCGGTCGCAGGTGGTGGTGCTGCAGGTCCGGTCGATGTACGAGGCGTTCAGGTAGCTGTCCCACCCCGACGGATGCACCAGGCCCAGGCTGAGGGCGGCGACCTGCTCGGGGATATCCGCCAGGTTGTCGCCTTCGAGCACATTGCGGGTCGCGGAATCTTCGGTCACCTCGGCGTCGGTCCAGGTGTAGGAGAGGCGCAGCGGCCACGTGGTCCCCGCCGGACCGCCGAACCCGGTGTTCAGGCCGATCTCGACGCCCTGGATTTCCGCCTCGCCGAGGCTCTCGGTCCCGACGGTCAGGCCGCCCGTGCAGGGATTGGCCACGGAGCAGTTCTTGATGGTGTTGCGGTAGTCGCTGTAGAAGAAGATCGCATCGGCGCTGTAACGCTCGTCGGTGAAGCGCACGCCGCCCTCGTAGTTGAGGCTCTCCTCGGCCTCGGTGCCCTCCACCGAATCGGCGCCCGGCGGCGCGAAGCCTTCGTGCACGCCGGCCAGCAGCTGCCAGTGGCCGTCGAGGTCCCAGGTGGCGCCGAGCCCCAGGCTGGTCTCGTTGCCGAGGCGGTTGCCCTTCACGGCGGGCGCGCCGGCGCGCGCCGGATCGCTGCTCCACTGGCGGTTGCGCGTCTCGATGTCCTCGACGCGGATCAGCGGCACCAGCGTCAGCGCGCCGTGCGTGATGCGGTCCAGCAGCCAGAAGGAATCGGCGTCGCCGGTGCCCACGGCATTGTTGGAGGCCGAGGTCGGCGCCAGAGTGCCGACGTAGACGAGTTTGCCGGCCACCTGGTTGTAGCGCTCCACCGGGTGGTAGCGATCGATCTCGTCCTCGTGCCGCCGCGCCCCGAACTCCAGCTCGTGCTCCCAGCCGCCGGTGGCGAAGCGGGCATCCAGCGTGAACTGCAGCCCCTCGGCCTCGTATTCGCGGTTGTTGTGCTTGATATCGACATTGTTCACGTCGAGCGTGCCGTCGAGCCAGCCCTGGTAAAGCGGCGCCGTCGCCGCGCCGGTGTTGATGGCCGAGATCATCCCGCTCATCGACTGCGCGTTCACGCGGTCGAGCTTGAACCAGTCGCGCTCGAATTCGTTGCGATACCACAGCAGGTTCAGACCCAACTGCTCGCTGAACTCGAAACGATAACGCGCGCTGTAGCCCTGGTGGTCGTTCGTCATCTCGTCCAGCGCCGACAAGCCGTAGCGGCGATCGGCGTCGGCACCGAAATCCGCGTCGCTCAGCCCAAGGTACGAAGCGTTCGACGTCTCCTCGGAATACTGCAGCTTCACGTCCAGCTGCTGGTGGAAGCGCGCGCCCTCGGCCGAGTTCAGCCGCGCCTTGGCGACGTAGTCCTCGATCTCGAAGCCGGTGTCCTTGCCGCTGCGATCGATGTCGTGGAATCCGTCGGCCTGGTGCTGCACCGTTTCCAGCAGCCAGCCGTACTGCTCGGCGCTGGCGCCGTAGTTGCCCATCACGCGCTGTTCACCGTTGCCGCCGAATTCGCCGAGGACGCGCCCCCCCGCGGCGCGCGGGATCGGGGTGGACACCATGTTCATCGCGCCGCCGACCGTGAACGGGCCGTAGCGCATGGTTTCGGGGCCCTTCAGCACCTCGATGGCGGACATGCGACCCGCCGTGGGGAAGTAATACGCGGCCGGATCGGCGTAGGGCGCCGGAGCGACCAGCACGCCGTCTTCCATCAGGCTGATCTTGCTGCTGCGCTCGGCGCCGGAACCGCGGATGCCGATGTTCGGCCTGAGGCCGTAGCCCTCCTCCTCGCGCAGATACACGCCGGGCACCGCGCGCAGCACCCGGTTGATGTCGGTCTGGGAAAACTTCCTCAACTCCTCGGCATTGATCGCATGGGCCGAGCCGGTCAACCGGTGCGCCTCGGCTCGCTGGCCCACGATGCGGACCTCCTCGATCACCGACGACGGCGCACCCGCCGCCGCGATCATCGCCACCGGAGCCGCCGCGGCCGTCCCCAGGATCCAGATACCCCTGACCTTGCGCATCGTGATGTCTCCCCTTGCACCCGTTTAGTGTTCCGGCGTCAGGCCGGTTTACAGGGGGGCAGACTAGCAGACTAAATCTAAATGCGAAACATTATTATTTAGATTAGTGATTCGGTGGCCTTCATTGCTGGCGCTTCTGCGCCGCCAGCAGCAGTTCGCCCAGCGTGCCGGTCCTGGGCGCGTTGCCGCGCGGCTCGTCGCGGCGCGGCTGCTGCGGCGGGTTCGGACGTACCGGCTGTTGTGGTCGGGCCGAGCCGCGTTTCTGCCGCGGCGCGCCCTCTGCCGGCACCTCGTCGTCGAGGCGCATGGTCAGGCCGATGCGCTTGCGCGCGATGTCGACCTCCAGCACCTTCACCTTGACCACGTCGCCGGCCTTCACCACCTCGCGCGGATCCTTCACGAAACGGTTGCTGAGCGCCGAGACGTGCACCAGCCCGTCCTGGTGCACGCCGACATCCACGAAGGCGCCGAAGTTGGCAACGTTGGTCACCGTGCCTTCCAGCACCATGCCCGGCTGCAGGTGCTTCAGCTCCTCGACGCCTTCCTTGAAGGTCGCTGTGCGGAACTCTGGCCGCGGGTCGCGTCCCGGTTTTTCCAGCTCGCGCAGGATGTCGCGCACCGTGAGCTCGCCAGCCTGGGCGGTGACGAACTGGCACGGATCGAGGCCGCGCACGCGCTCGGCGTTGCCGATCAGTTCTGACACGGAACAGCCCTGCGCCGCCGCGATGCGCTCGACCACCGGATAGGACTCCGGATGCACCGCCGAGGCGTCGAGCGGGTTGTCGCCGCGCGCCACGCGCAGGAAGCCCGCGCACTGCTCGAAGGTGCGCGCGCCGAGGCGCGGCACCTGGCGCAGCGCCGCGCGCGAGCGGAACGGCCCGTGCTGGTCGCGGTGCGCCACGATGGCCTGCGCCAGCGAGCCGCCGAGGCCCGAGACGCGGCTCAGCAGCGCGGCCGAGGCGCTGTTGAGCTCGACACCCACGCTGTTCACGCAGTCCTCGACCACCGCGTCCAGGCTCCTGGACAGCCTGAGCTGGTTCAGGTCGTGCTGGTACTGACCGACACCTATCGACTTCGGTTCGATCTTCACCAGTTCGGCCAGCGGGTCCTGCAATCGGCGCCCGATCGAGATCGCGCCGCGGATGCTGACGTCGACGTCGGGGAACTCCTGCGAGGCCAGCTCGGAAGCCGAGTACACCGAGGCGCCGGCCTCGCTGACCACCACGCGGGTGAGCCCTAGCTCGGGGTGCGTGGCGATCAGTTCCGCGGCCAGCTTCTCGGTCTCGCGCGAGGCGGTGCCGTTGCCGATCGCGACCAGGTCGCTGCCGTGCTTGCGCGCGAGCGCGGCCAGCGTCTCGAGCGACTGGCGCCACTTGTTCTGCGGCACGTGCGGATAGATGGTGGTGTATTCGAGCAGCTTGCCGGTACCGTCGAGCGCCACCACCTTCACGCCGGTGCGCAGCCCGGGATCCAGCCCGATGCAGGCGCGATGACCCGCGGGTGCGGCGAGCAGCAGATCGCGCAGGTTCGCCGCGAACACGCGTATCGCCTCGGCCTCGGCCGCCTCGCGCAGCTCCGTGAGCAGCTCGCCCACCACGTGCACCGAGAGGCGCACGCGCCAGGTCCAGCGTGCCACTTCCATCAGCCAGGCATCTGCCGGCCGGCCCTTGTCGCCGATGCCGGCATGCGCGGCGACCAGTCCCTCGCAGGGATGTGCGCTCATCTCCGCGGCACCGGGCAGGTCTATGGCCAGGTACAGCACGCCCTCGTTGCGGCCGCGGAACATCGCCAGCGCCCGGTGCGAGGGCACCTTCGCCAGCGGCTCGCTGTGCGCGAAGTAGTCGGCGAACTTGGCGCCCTCGGCCTCCTTGCCCTCGACCACGCGCGCCTGCAGCTGCCCGTCCTCGCGCAGCAGCCGGCGCACACGGCCCACCAGCTCGGCGTCCTCGGCGAAGCGCTCCATCAGGATGTGGCGCGCACCGTCCAGCACGGCCTTGGCCTCGGTGAAGCCGGCCTCGGCGTTCAGGAAGGCCGCCGCCTCGGTCACGGGATCGCGCGTGGGATCGGTGAGCAGCAGCTCGGCGAGCGGCTCGATGCCCGCCTCGCGCGCGATCTGCCCCTTGGTGCGGCGCCTGGGCTTGTACGGCAGGTAGAGATCCTCGAGGCGCGCCTTGGAATCGGCCTCGCGGATCGCGGCCTCGAGTGCGGGCGTCATCTTGCCCTGCTCGGTGATGCTCTTGACGATCGCCTCGCGACGATCCTCGAGCTCGCGCAGGTAACCGAGGCGCTGCTCCAGCGCGCGCAGCTGCACGTCGTCGAGCCCCCCGGTCACCTCCTTGCGGTAGCGCGCCACGAAGGGCACCGTGGCTCCGTCATCGAGCAACCCCACCGCCGCGGCGACCTGGTTGACGCCAACGTCAAGTTCCGCGGCAATGCGCTCTTGTATCGACAACATGCGGGTGCTTCCTTCTGCAAGGGCGCGGATTATGCGGCCCGGGGCAGGCTCTAGCGAGACTTGTGGAAACCAGCGCCTTTGGGTAGGAACGGATGGCATCGCGGCGCAACAGCAGCGGTGATGCCGCCGGTCGCGAACCCCGCCGTCAGCGGCTACTTTTGTTGCGATCACCGGGAACGGCGGCGTACGTGCACGCGTGAATACCGTGCGCACGTCTGCCGATTTGTCGAACCGGGGCGTTCTCCGTTCTAGTCCCCATATGTGCCATAAACGAAAACGGGCCCCGCTGGGACCCGCTTTCGTTTATGGCGCACCCGGAGAGATTGACTCGCGCCATCCCTGGCGCGCGCCCTTCGGGCGCCTGCGCTGCGCTACGGCGTCCAAATCGGCAGTCCTGCCGATTTGTCGAACCGGGGCGTTCTCCGTTCTACTCCCCATATGTGCCATAAACGAAAACGGGCCCCGCTGGGACCCGCTTTCGTTTATGGCGCACCCGGAGAGATTCGAACTCCCGACCCCCTAGTTCGTAGCCAGGTACTCTATCCAACTGAGCTACGGGTGCGAAGGCCGCGTACTATATGGAGCCGGTCCGGCTTCGTCAACCTCGCCGAAACGAGAAGTTTTACCCGCGCATCGCGTCTAGAATCCGGGGACAAGAATGTGACTGGAGTTCCGGCACCGATGGACACCAAGAAAGCCCCGCTGTGGGACCTCCCGGTTCGACTGTTCCACTGGTCGTTGCCCGTGCTGCTGTTGACGGCGTGGCTCAGCGCCGAGTTCGACGCGCTGGATATCCACGAGTGGTGCGGCTACACGGTGCTGGTACTGGTGGGTTTCCGCATCGTGTGGGGCTTCATCGGCAGCCGGCACGCGCGCTTCAGCGACTTCGTGCGCTCGCCGGCGGCCGCGATTCGCTACCTGCGCGGACGCGAACCCGAACGCGAAGGCCACAACCCGGCCGGTGCCTGGTCGGTGCTGGCGATGCTGGCACTGTTGCTGGTCCAGGGCGCGACCGGGCTGTTCAACTCGGATGACATCAGCTTCGAAGGACCACTGG
>JAGPES010000074.1 GCA_018057015.1 Pseudomonadales bacterium
GCCCAGTTCGCTGCGGCGCCGGCGTTGGCCGGATATCCGCCCTGCGTCCCTGCAAGGACCGCCGCGGTCGAGCCCGCAAGCACAGCCGAGAACACCAATCCAGCCAGATTGCGCGATTTCATGTGACTCCTCTTTTATGGTTCTTCTCGTTCTTTTCGCAATGGCTCTCGATTGTAGGAACCCGCGCCATAAATGTCACTCTCATGACACCAATTCGCATGACCTCGGCATGTCGCGATCCACAGGCGAGCATCCCGCAACAATCAGGGCAAAGGGCAGGCAGGCAGGCAGGCAGGCAAAACGACGGGCGGGCCGGGACACCGGAGTTTCCGCTGTTCGCTCCGTCGATCCGGGTACGCGATACGCCGGGACACAGAAGCAAGGGCAGCGCAAGTCTGCGACGCAGCGCCGCTTGCCGAAAAGAAAACGGCCGGACAGGACAGCAGTGCTCTCCCCGTCCGGCCGCACCATCGGTCACACCATCAGAAGCTGTAGCGCACCGACGCCCCGTACGTGCGGGGCGGGCCGTAGTTGGCCGCTGCCCAACCCAGGGTATCGGGCACGTTCAGCCCGCCAGTCACATATTCCTCGTCGGCCGCGTTGTTGACGAAGGCCGCGAGATCGAAGCGCGAGCCCATGACCCCCAGCCAGTCGGCGCGGAAATTCCAGATCGCGTAGTCATCCACGACTGTCGTTGCCAGTGCCTCGTCGAGGTTCTCCTGGCTCCATCCAAGCGTGTCCCAGCGCCACGCGTCAGGGCTGGCTTCCGTATCGTCCTGCCAGTAGACACTACCCATCAGCGATACCTCGCCGACCGACGCGTCCAGCGGCAGCGTGTACTTGACCGAGCCCGTGACCGAGTGCTCCGCGATATAGACGAAGGGCGATTCCGTGTAGTCGATCACCACGCCAGGCGCGATCGCACGGTCCCACTCCTTGTACTCGGCATCCACGTAAGCGTAAGCGAGCGTGATGTTGAGGGAATCGGTCGGGGCGATCTGCACGTCGAAATCCACGCCCTTGATTTCTGCCTCGGCGGCGTTGACGACGAACGTCTCGAATGCTCCCGTATCCGGGTTGCTCCCGGATACGGTCTTCTGGATGTCGTCGTACTGCTGCAGGTAGATCGCCAGGTTGGTGCGCATCGATGCTATGTCGCCCAGTTGCCAGTCGGTCTTGTGACCGAGTTCGTAGTTGAGGACCGTTTCCTCATCGAAGGGCTGCAGCGTGAAGTTGTTCGTGCCGCGCCCGTTGAAGCCACCCGTTCGATAGCCCGTGGCGACGCTGCCGTAGATCAGCATGTCCTCGATCGGTGTGTAGTTCACGGCCGCCCGCCAGGTCGCGCGGTCGAAGTCCTCGTCCACTTCGCGCGCACACGCATCGTCGGGAAGCGGCACGCCGTTTTCGTCGCGCATCGCGCACCCGTAGCGCAAGGTCGTGGTATCGAGTGCAAAGTTCTTCGCCTCGAGCAGGCGCTCGTCCCAGCTCTGGCGTGCACCGAGCGTGAGGGACCACTGCTCGTTCAGGGTGTAGGTTCCCTCGCCGAACAGTGCCCAGGCCTCGTTCTCGATATCGCCGGCCGGCGAATCCTGGTACCAGCCGCTTTGGGCCGCCAGCCATGGAAGAGCCAACTGGGGGATCGGTGATGGTCCCGTGGGCCAGGCGGGGTTCGCGCCCAGATTCTGCTGCGGGAACGTTTGTGATCCCTCCATGCGCATCCAGTACGCGCCGACTATCCAGTCCAGGCGATCATCGAAAGCGCTGCCGAGAAGTTGCAGCTCGTCGGAGAACTGCTCGGCCTCCGTGCGACCCAATGTCGGGTTGAATGTCACCGGCTCGGTGATCGAGGTCCTGGCGCCGAGTATCGGCAGCGCAGTCCCGTCGACATCGGCGCTGTAAACGTAATCCAGGTCACGGTATCCGAAGACGTTCTTGATGCGCAGGTTGTCCGTCAGTTCGAGCTCGGTGGTGTTGGCAGCGAACCAGTTCTCGATGTCTTCGGTCCCATTGACATCCGTTTCGATCTCGGTCCAGTCACGACTGCGCTGGCGCGCCAGCGCGGCGTCGACGTTCTTGCCGACAGGCGTTCCGAACAGGCCGTTGAGCCGGCCGTTGTGGACAACGTCGAGCAGCTGTCCCAGGCCGGCGCTGGAGTTGAACGCCTGGGGGGCGGACACACGAGCCAGCATCTCGTTCTCGTCGTAGCCGATCGTCGTGAGGTTCTGGAAGCTGTCGTTCGGCGTGAACCGTGCCGTGAGGCGCAGGCCCCAGGAATTCTCGTCCCAGAACTTGTCGTCACCCCGCAACGCGTTGTCCGCCACGTTGCTCTGGTAGCCGTCACGGTCGAGGCTGCGCCCCGCAAGGCGGAATTGCAGGGAATCGCTCGCCGGCAGGTCCACGGCACCCTCGAAGTGGTAGAGGTTGTAATCGCCGAGTCTCGCCTCCGCATAGCCCCCGAATTCCTCGCCCGGCTTCTGCGGCGTCAGCAGCATCGCGCCACCGGTGCTGTTGCGGCCGAACAGTGTGCCCTGGGGGCCCTTCAGCACCTGCACGTTCGACAGGTCGTACATCGCCAGGTTCGTCCCCTGGGTGGGGGTGAGTACCACTTCCGCGAAATACAGCGGCACGGCAGGATCCACCGTCATCGTGACTTCCGACGGTCGCTGGCCGCGCAGCACGACGATGGGAACGTTGGTGCTGGTGCCGCCCGTGGACACGCCCATCGCCGGTATGTGCGTGGCGAGATCAGCCAGCTCGGTGATGTTCTGCTGGCGCAGGAAGTCGCCGCTCATCGCCGTGATCGCAATCGGCACGTCCTGGAGACTCTCCTCGCGCCGGCGCGCCGTGACGACGACCTCCTCCAGTGTGCCCAACTTTCTGCCGGTTTCCTGCGCCGATACATTCGGGGCCATGCCCGCCGATGCGACAGCGAGTGCGAGAGTCGTCCATTTCAGGCTCATGCCCTGCGGACAGGCGCGCGTGGCTCCAAGCTCGGGTGATGCCAGTTTTTTGTGGGTCATGTACTCAACTCCTGGGAAGATTACTCTTGTTAGCTCGTCGGTCGAACAAAGCTCGCAGCAGGCCAGGCGGCCGCCCCGGACACAAGTCAACATCGTTGATCAATATCGGCCGATCCGATGCTAGCTGATCGGCATGCCCCGAGGCAATGGCAATGTGGGGTTTCGCGGGCCCCGACCCCCGGCCTCATTGCGCAGCCTGTCCCGGCGCGTAACCGAGAATGCCCTTGATTTCCAGGTATTCGTGAAAACCGGACTCGCCCCACTCGCGCCCGTTGCCGCTCTTCTTGTAACCGCCGAAGGGGGCGTTGAAATCGAATCCGTCGTTGATCGCCACCGACCCCGCGCGTATCCGGCGAGCCACTGCACGCGCCGTTTCGAGATCCGCGCCCGCGACATTGCCTGCGAGTCCGAAGTCCGAGTCGTTGGCGATCTCTACGGCGTGATCGAGATTGTCGTAGCCCAGGATCGCAAGCACAGGCCCGAAAATTTCCTCGCGCGCGATGACCATGTCATTGGTGACGTTGGCGAACACTGTGGGCCTTACATAGAAGCCCCTGGTCAACCCTTGCGGACGCCCGGCGCCGCCAGCCACGAGCGTGGCGCCCTCTTCGATGCCCTTGCGGATATATTCCTGGATCGAGTCGAACTGGGATCTCGAGACCACCGGCCCCATGGCGAAATTGCCGCCGGGGTCGCCCACGGTGACCGTTGCTGCCGCCTCGCGGGCCACACGCATGGCTTCATCCATGCGCGTCTTCGGCACCAGCATGCGCGAGACTGCGCTGCAGGTCTGTCCGGAATTGACCATCATGCCGGTGACGCCCTTGGCGACATTCCCGGCGAAATCCACGTCATCGAGCACGATATTGGCGCTCTTGCCGCCCAGTTCCTGGCACACACGCTTGACGGTGGTCGCGGCGTTTCTAGCGACTTCGATGCCGGCGGACTCCGAGCCGGTGATCGAGACCATGTCGATGTCCGGGTGGATGGACATCGCCGCCCCCACAACGGAGCCCCTGCCCTGGATGAGGTTGAACACGCCGGCCGGAACGCCTGCGGCGTCGAAGATCTCGGCGAGGATACAGGCCGAGAAATGCGACTCCTGTGAAGGCTTGAGCACCATGGTGCAGCCAGTCGCAAGCGCCGGAAAAACCTTGACCGTGACCTGGTTGATGGGCCAGTTCCACGGCGTGATCATGCCGCACACTCCGATCGGTTCCTTCACGATCAGCGTAGCGCCACGTTGTTCCTCGAACCGGAAATTCTTGAGCACTTCGATGGCGGTCGTGAGATGGCCAAGCCCGAGTCCCACCTGGAAGCCATTGGCGAGCCCTCGCGGCGCGCCCATCTCTTCGCTGACCGCGGCCGCGAGATCGCCCGAACGCCTCTGGTATTCCTCAAGGATGCGCTGGAGCACATCGAGGCGCTCATCGCGACTGGTGACCGACCAGCTGGCGAAGGACTTGCGTGCGGCCTTGACCGCTCGATCCACGTCAGCGCCCGTACCGAGCGCGATCTTGCCGGAAATTTCCTCGGTCGCCGGGTTCACGGTGGTTGCCGTCGCAAACTCGATCGGATCCACCCACTGGCCGTCGATATAGAACTCGAGATATTCGCGCATGAACTCGCTCATCCTTCTTTGGGTTGGGTGCATTGACAAGTATCCCCGGGCTTGCAAGGAACTCGTGTCGCGCAATCATTTCTTGAGCAGGCGCGGCGATCCGATGCCCATATACCTGCCCAGGTGACGATGGAAGTTGGTGACCTTCCGCTCCTGGTGAGGGTTGGGCAAGGTGCCGCGAAAGCCGCGGGATTTCATCCCCTTCTGGACCCACTGCATGTTCGAGAAGTCCTGGGCCAGCACCGAGCCCCATTGTTCCGCCGTCGGCTCTGCATAAACCCACTCGGTTTTCGGTTCCTGGCCCTCGGGGAAGCGCTCGAGCGCGTAGGATTCGAAGATGCACTTGTTGGGATCGTCGCCATAGGGCCGGACGCGGTAGCACAGGGCGAACGTAACCCCCTGCAATATCGTCTGGTTGGGGAACAGGCTCCAGGCAAGGCCCGCCTCGGACATTTGCGCCGGCGTGATTTGCGGCCAGATCACGCCGCGGGCCGCGTCGTCGGCCCTGGCAGACGCGAGCCAGTGCTTGACCACATCGGGGCCCGAGGTCCCTTCGGGCAGTTCGTCGACCAGGCGCCTCGCCGCATTGACCAGCGTTTCGGTGGAGGCGGCGTAATTTACCGTCTCGTAGTTCTCACGCGCCAGCTCGTAAGTGGAGATACGGGGATCCGCGCCCTTGCCACCGCCGGCGCGTGTGACCGAAGTGCCCCCTGCCTTTCTGAGTGCGGGATCGCGTTCGTCGAAGCCGCTGACGCCGTGCAGGCCGTATGCTTTGCTGTAGGCGTAGAACTCGCCGTATTTGAGCAGCTGCGTATGCGTGCCCGCCACGTGGTACGGCTCCATGAACGCTTCGATCGCGGTCTTCCAGTTGCTGGGGTAGACCACCCACTGACGCCACTTGTAGCGCATCTTCTCGAACTCAAAGGGCTGGAGGATGCGGCCCGCATCGCCGAGAAAGTCGACGAGCGGTTCGCATTCGGGATCCATGTTGACGTAGATCCAGCCCCCCCAGGTATCCACCTTGAGTTCGGACAGACAGGTTCGCTCCGCGGTCAGGGCGCCCTTCCAGTCTTCCCTGTCGAGAACATGGGTGTTCTTGCCCTCCAGGTTGAAGGTCCAGCCATGGAAACCGCACACGAAATTCTGCTTCATTCCCCGGACGCAGTTCACGTCATCGGGCGTGTTGACGAGCTGGCGACCGCGGTGCGGACAGACGTTGTAGTAGGCCTTGAGGGTCTCGGCCCCGGTACGGACGATGACGACCGACTCGTCCATGATGTTGTAGGTGATGAAACTGCCTGGCTCGGGAATATCCTCGAGACGACCCGCCATCTGCCACACCCTGGGCCAGAGCCGGTCGCGCTCGGCCCTGGCGTATTCGGGCGAAACAAATGCATCGACCGGATAGGTCAACGGTTCTGCCAGATCCTCGACAGTGATTTCGATCCTGTCGTCAACGTCCGGTACAATCTTCTTGTTCATGACATCCACCTCAGCGGGAAATTAGAGTTGGTGCGGTGGGCGCTGCGGCCCACTAGCGCTGATCGGGTTCGAGGACAAGGCCGGCCAGGTCGCCATTGTCTCGCCACTCCTGTAACAATCTCTGGAAGGCATCCCAGCCCGGACCATAGCCCTCGCCGAGAAAATTGCGGTACTTCCTGTCGCCTTTCTCGTCAGTCACTTTTTCGCTCTCGTTGTTGTAGTAGCTCGGCGTGCATTCGGCCTGGAAATCCGCGATGTCGATGGCGGTCTCACGGATGTGACGGACATAGGCATCCTGGGCTTCCAGGCTGGGCTCGACAGCCGCCATGCCCCGGGACAGCGCTTCCTTGACGATATATGCAGCGTGATAGGCCTGGCGGCTGCATTGCTCCGTGGTGGTGGCATTCAGGCCGCCCTGGTAATAGCCGATGAAGAACT
The DNA here is from genome assembly GCA_018057015.1 of Pseudomonadales bacterium. GTDB lineage: Bacteria > Pseudomonadota > Gammaproteobacteria > Pseudomonadales > UBA5518 > UBA5518. The sequence continues at coordinate 6,562 of JAGPES010000074.1, forward strand.
GGTTCGGAAAGCCATGGGTCATCAGGCCGTGCAGCGTCTTGTAGCCATGGCGCCAGTGATCGTAGATCGACACGCCGTTACGGCCTTCGAACACATCGATGCCCCAGCGGCGATCGAGGTCACTGCTCACCTCGAAGCCGCTGGCAAACATCATGCAGTCGACCTGGTGCTCGACGCCATTGGCGACGAAACCCTTCCCGGTCATGCGTTCGACACCCCGGGTGGCCGACACATCGATCAGCGAAACGTTGGGACGATTGAATGTGTCGTAGTAGTCGTCGTTCGACAGCGGGCGCTTGCACAGGAACCGGTACCAGGGCTTCAGTGCCGCGGCCGTTTCCCTGTCCCTGACGATCTCGTCGACACGGCGACGCATGCGCTCCAGCACCCGGTAGTCCATGGCTTCGCGGCGGGTCGCGTACTCCTCGGGCGTCAGTCGGGGCCAACCCTCGGCCTCCAGTTCGGCGGACATGTTGCGGCTGATCTCGGTCCAGAAATCGCAAACGAGATCCGACTCACCCGGCAGCAGACGCCCTTCCATCGCGGCGCGGTGGAAATTGGCCATGCGCTCCTTCTGCCACCCGGGCTCCAGGCCCTGTGCCCAATCGGGATCGGTCGGCGCATTGTGGCGCTGGTCGACCGTGGAGGGTGTGCGCTGCAGGACGTAGACCTGCCTGGCGTAGCGACCGAGATAGGGGATGGCCTGCAGGGCAGTTGCACCGGTGCCTATGATCGCAACCTTCTTGTCCGCCAGCTTGTCGAGCACCGGGTTGCGGTAAGTGCCGCCGGTATAGTCGTATTCCCAGCGGGAGGTGTGGAACATCCTGCCCTTGTAATCGTGGATACCGGGGATGTTCGGCAGTTTCGGTATGTTGAGAAGACCGTTGGCGACGATGACGAAGCGGGCGCGAATATCGTCCCCGCGATTGCTACCGATGCGCCACCGCCTGATCCGCTCATCCCAGCGCAGCGAACTGATCAGGGTATGGAAAAGTGCGTTCTCACCGAGCGAGTACTTGTCGGCGATCAGTCTGAAATAATCGTAGATCTCGTAGCCGTCGGCGTACTTCCTGGAGGGCATGAAGCCCGTCTCTTCGAGCAACGGCAGATAGCAGTAGGCGTCGTTGTCGCACTGGATGCCGGGATAACGGTTCCAGTACCACACGCCGCCCCAGTCGCCGGCGTGGTCGATGTTGCGGAAAGAGCAAACCCCCGCATTCCTGAGGTGGTAAGCCGCGAGGATTCCCGACCAACCCGCACCCAGGATCGCCACATCGAGATCCTCGGAGACCGGATCGCGGGGCACGACGGGCATGTGCGGATCAGCCGTGTAGGTGTCGCTGAATTCCTCCCTGACCTTGGCATATTGCTTCTGTCCTTCGGGGCGCAGGCGCTTGTCGCGCTCCTGCCGGTACCTCTCCCGCAGCGCGGGGATATCCACGTTGCCGGGCGTGTCGGTCGGCTTGCACTTCATCTCCAGCTCCATGCAGGTGACAGCAGTTGATTTTAAATCAACATTGTTGTTTAGTAAATGCGGCGTATGAGCGCCGTGCGCAGGCAGCGGCAAACGACCTCGTCGCGCTGGTTGATCAATTCGTGGGCAAAGACGACGATGCCGGCATCGGGGCGCGACCTGGACTCGCGCAGTTGCGCAACTTCGGTGGTTGCCCGCATGGTGTCCCCGATGAATACGGGCCTGGGCATGACAAGCTTGTCGTAGCCGAGGTTGGCAACGAGCGTGCCGAGCGTCGTGTCACTGATCGTGAGGCCGATCATCAGCGCGAAGGTGAACGTACCGTTGACGAGGATCTGGCCGAACTCGGAGGCCCTGGCCGCTTCTGCGTCGATGTGCAACGGCTGCGAATTGTGGGTCATGACGGAGAACAGCAGGTTGTCCGTCTCGGTTACCGTGCGGCGGATCTCGTGCTCGATCCGGTCGCCGACCTGCCAATCGTCGAAACAGCGCCCTGCCATCGTTGTTCTCCCCTTGATTTCCGTACCAGATTCCGTCGCGTCGCGCGGCGCAGGAGTAGTCCTTCACCCGGCGGTGGCCATCGCGAAACTGTAGCGAAGATGATCGACGTGGCCCGAAGGGACGACGGGGAAGATCAGGGAATCCGCCGTGTTCCGTATGGCGTCGATCTCCTCGCCCACCTGCTCGATCGACCATGCGGGACGATAGACGCCCGGCGTTTCGGCAACGTAGGCCCGCGCGACACGGCCAGCCATCGCGACCAGCATCTCGCCGGTGACCGAGCAGGATTCATGGGCAAGCCAACCCACCGCGGGAGCCACCAGTTCCGGCTCCATTGGCGGGTAGGCACTCGTATCCAGCCCCTCGGCCATTCGTGTCACGGCCGCGGGAAGGATGATGTTGCTCTTTACACCGTGTTCCGCACCCTCCAGCGCGGCGACATTGGACAGGCCGGCCAGGCCCGCCTTGGCCACGCTGTAATTCACGACATTGTGATTGCCATAGAGGCCGTTGATCGAGCCAGTCAGCACGATGCGACCGTAGCCGGCCTTGCACATCAGGGGAAAGGCCGGGCGCACGACATGGAACCCGCCGCGCAGGTGGACGTCGAGGACCGACTCGAAGTCCTCGTACGACAGTTCCTGCAGGGATCCGCGGCGCACGATGCCGGCGTTGTGGACCAGGATGTCGATGCGGCCGTAGTGCTCGAGCGCCGACTCGATGATCGCCTTGCCGCCCTCGCGGGTCGCCACCGACTCGGTGCAGGCGACTGCCTCACCGCCCGCGGCCTTGATCTCCCTGACCACTTCTTGCGCGGGGCCGGTATCGGTGCTTTCGCCCTGCAGGCTGGCGCCCGGGTCGTTGACGACGATTTTCGCGCCCCGCGATGCCAGCAGCAGCGCATAGGCGCGACCCAGGCCTCTGCCCGCACCGGTGATGACCGCCACGCGATCATCGAATCTGAGTTCCGCCATCTGGAGTTCCCCTGATTTCTGGAAAGCACAATGCCAGGCGCGTTCGCCTCGTGCCGGGATCGCGCCGCCGGTTCAGGCCACGACCCTGGACATGCGCAACTCCCTGATCTGCTCGGACGTGCAACCAAGGATGTCCATCAGGATCTCGTCGGTATGCTGGCCAAGGACCGGGGGCGCCGTCGGAACCGGCTGCGGATCACCCGGAAACCGGATCGAGCGGTTCACGATGGGGATCTTCCCGAGGCTCCGATGTTCTGTCTCGACCACCATTTCCCGGGCAACGGCCTGTGGCTGCGACAGTGCCTCGCTGACACCCAGGATGGGCGCATGCGGAACCTGGTGCTCGGTAAAGATGTCCACGAGCTCGTTCACGGTCTTCTGGCTGGTTGCGCCCGAGATCCGCTCGTTCACCATGCCGCGTGCGTCGCGGCGCTTCTCGAGCGTGTCGAAACGGGTGTCGTCGATCCAGTCATCCATTCCGAGGGCGCGGCAGATGTTCGCCCAGAAGCTGTTCATGAGGCAGGCGATGACGATCGAGCCGTTACTGGCGGGAAACACACCGTAGGGAACCAGGTTGGGATGCTGGGATCCCTGCGGCTCGGGATCCTCGCCCGTGAACCACGCCAACTGCGGCAGGTAGGCGAGCATGCCGATCAGTCCGTCGAGCAGGCTGATGTCGATGAGTCGGCCGCGGCCGGTGATGCTGCGCTCGTAAAGGGCCGCGAGAATGCCCACCGGACCGTTTACCCCGCCGACCAGGTCGCCAAGGGGAATCCCCAGTTTCGTGGGCGGCCGGCCGGGTTCGCCGTTGACGCTGAGCGCACCCGACAGCGCCTGCATCACGATATCGAAGGATGGCCGGTCACGCAGCGGGCCGGTCATGCCAAAGCCCGAGATCGCGCAATAGATCAGCCGCGGGTTGATGGCGGAAAGCGTGTCATAGCCAAGACCCAGGCGTTGCATGACGCCGGGGCGGTAGTTTTCGATCAGGATGTCGCACCTGGCGGCAAGATCCCGGGCGAGCGCCGCACCGGCCTCGGTCTTCAGGTCGATGACGATGCTCTTCTTGCCCCGGTTGACGCTCAGGAAATAGTGGCTCTCCTGGCCGCGGATCGGAGGAAAGGTGCGCGTTTCGTCTCCCGTCCCCGGCGGTTCGATCTTCAACACCTCGGCGCCGAGATCGGCGAGGGCGAGCGAAGCCGCCGGCCCAGACAGCACGCGCGTGAAATCGATCACGCGGATCCCCCGAAGAGGGCCGGCCCAATCCGAACTGTCGCTCTGATGCATACCCGCTAC
>JAGPES010000075.1 GCA_018057015.1 Pseudomonadales bacterium
TCACACTCACCGACCTGCAGCGCAAAGTGCTCGCGCTGCTCGGCGTCCCCGCAAGCACGTTCTAGGCACCTCGAAACGCAGCCCGGAAATTACGCGCAAATGCGTCTGCTGACCCGCGGAAAGTAAGGCACGCGACCCCTCGGACGCCATAAGCCCCACCTCGCACACGCAGTGACCCTCTGGCCGAGCTGCGCACTTTGGCGGGAAAAAGAAGCTTGCGCGTCTCTCGTACACACACCAAGCTCGCGGCGAACGCGCAAGGATGGGATCGCGAAATTTTACTGTTGCGCACTACGAATGTGTAAGCAGCCGTTGTGCCGCCCCCCCGGTACCCGCAAAAATTATGGTCAGCGATCCGCACCTAAGCAGCAAGCATGTTGACTTCCTTGCCTGTCTCGATCTATGATCCTCCGAGACTGCAAATATTGCGTTTCGCAATTATTACTCAGTGCTCGCGCATTCTCACCACTCCACCTCTCTGCGAAAACCATATGACCGAAGCTCCTCTGCCTCATCCGTCAGTGTTCCTGGGCCAACAACGGCTGAAGGTGATCCGCGGTTACCGTGTCCACGAGCAGCGCACGCCGAGCCAAGACATTCATGTGATCACACCTTCGCAAACAATTGGCCCGTTCTTCGGGGTCGGCTTGGTCCGCCCGGGTGACGAGGACCTGGCATGCAAGCAGCCCAGAGGCGCGCGCGCTGAAGGAACGCCCATCATTATCCAGGGGCAGGTGATGGACGAGAACGGCAAGCCGGTGCGCAAGGCGTTAATCGAGGTCTGGCAGGCGAACCGGTGGGGCAAGTACGAGCACCCGGACGACACGACGCAGGCGCCGCTGGACCCGAACTTCAAGGGGTGGGGTCGCGCGCTGACAGACTCGCAGGGGCGCTATACCTTCCGCTCCATCAAGCCGGGTGCGTATCCCAACCCGGGCTACGACAACTGGATGCGACCGCCGCACGTGCATTTCTCCCTGTTCGCGGCCGGGCTGATGCAGCGCCTCATTACGCAGATGTACTTCCCCGGCGAGGAGTACAACGATATTGATCCAATCCTTAACGGGGTGGAGGACCTGCGCGCGCGTGCCTCGCTGATCGCGCGCCGGATGCCCGACGAGCCGGAGGGCACACAGGTGTACCAGTTCGACATCGTGCTGCGCGGTAGCCAGGAAACGCCGTTCTTCGTGGAAGGAAAATGAGTGTGCGATCGGCGGGCGAGATCTTCGGCGAGGCCGAGACTCTGGCCCTGTACCTCGGAATCGAGGTGGCGCTCGCGCATGCGCAAGCCGAAGTCGGCGTCATCCCCGAAGATGCGGCGCGCGAAATCGAGCGGGGTGCGACACTGGACGCCATCGACGTTCCGCGCGTGCGGCAGGAGGCTCAGCGCACCGGCTACGCTGTAGCTCCCCTGGTGCGGCAGCTCACGGAGGCGTGCGGAGATGCGGGCCGGTTCGTGCACTGGGGCGCCACGACACAGGACATCGTCAACACCGCACTTGCACTGCAAGTCGACGAGGCATTCAGAGGCGTGCTGGAGCGGGTGGAGCGGCTGGCGCGAGCGCTGGCTGCGCTGGTGCGGTCGCATCGTCACAGTGTGATGGCCGGGCGGACTTTCGGCGGCCACGCACTGCCCATCACATTCGGCTTCAAGGCGGCGGTGTGGCTGTCGTCCGTGCTGCGCCATGCGGAGCGCGTCCGCGCGGCCGTCGCGCGCCCCATCCCGGGGGAGTTTGCAGGCGCGGCGGGAACGCTGGCGTCGCTGCAGGAGCAAGGCTTGGCCGTGAGGCGCGCGTTCATGCGGCGTCTGCGCCTGCCCGAACCGACGATCACCTGGGCCGCGATGCGCGACGAGGTGTTCGTTCGGGTGGCAGCCCTTGCGGGATTGACCAACAGCCTGGCAAAGATCGCGCAGGATATTGCGGAACTTGGCAGCACCGAGATCGGAGAAGTGGCGGAGCCCCACGCCGGTGGCAAGGACACCAGCAGCACGCTGCCACTGAAGGCGAATCCCATTCTGTGCGCGCACACCGTCGCCGCGGCGACGCTGGTCGGCCAGAATGCGATGAGTGTCCTGCTGGCCGGCCGACAGCGGCAGGAACGCAGCGGCGAGGCCCTGCTCGAGCTGCAGGTGGTCGGGCCCGCGTTCATCGCAGCCGAGCGATGCCTGGACTTGGCCGTCCTGCTGCTGGAGGATCTGCAGGTATTCCCTAGCCGCATGCGGCGCAACCTGGACGGCACGCGGGGCGTCATGCTGGGCGAACGCTTCATGATGGCGCTTGCGCCGCGGCTCGGTCGCTTGCAGGCGCACGACCTGGTGCACGAGGCCTGCCGCGCAGCGATAGAGCGAGATGTCCCGCTCGAATCCGTCCTGGCGGAAATTCCAGCGGTAGTAGAGGTGCTTTCGAACGCTGAACTGCAGGCGCTGGCGGATCCGGCCACCTATCTGGGCAGCGCCGACGCCATGTGTGCCGCGGTGCTGCAGCAGGCCAGTTCGGTCATTCCGGAGGCAGCCCATGAGTGAGCAACCGATCCCTGATTGCCTGGGTCCGCGGCCTGTGACGGCGCGCCCTGCATGGCATGTGCCTCACGGATCATGGGACACGCACTTTCACGCCCTGGGGCCGCAACTTCGCTTTCCGTATGGAGCGAAGCGCAAGTACACGCCGCCCGACGCACCGGTGGAGCAGTGCCTTCGCCTGCACGAGGCCCTTGGATTCGCACGCGGCTGGGTGGTGCACGCGAACACGCACGGGTTCGACAACGCGGTCGACCTGGATGCCGTGGCGCGCTCCGACGGCCGTTATGTAGCCGTGGTCCGCCTGGATGCGTCCGCCTCACCCGCGTCGTGCGCCGAGCTGCACGCGCGCGGCGCACGCGGCGTGCGCTTCGCCTTCAACCCGCAGCACGGCGGCTCGTTGGACCTGACCGTATTCAATCATGTGGTGCGCTGCATTGCGCCCCTGGGCTGGTTCGTCGAGCTTCATTTCGATGGTGCCGACATCGCGCGCCTGCAAGAGTGGCTCGAGGCCATTCCGGTGCAGGTTGTCATTGACCATTTGGGCCGGGTGGACCCAGCAGGAGGTGTCGCACAGGAGCCGTTCCAGATCCTGCTCGCGCTGCTTGCGCGCGGCAACTTCTGGATCAAGCTCAGCGGCGCAGACCGCATCTCGCGGCAGGGGGCGCCGTATGCCGATGTAGCGCCGTTGGCGCAGGCGCTGGTGAGCGCCCGTCCCGACCGCTTGTTGTGGGGAACAGATTGGCCGCACACGGGCTACTTCGATGCCGCCAGGGTGCCGGAGGACACCGCGCTGGTGGATGCCTTGGCCACCTTCGTTCCCGAGGCGCCGGAGCGGGAAGCTATCCTGGTCCACAACCCGCTGCGCCTGCTGGCATTGGCGGCCTGAATCTCGTTTGCACGCGCTGCGTAGGTCGTCAGCGCTGACGTCCCCTCGACAGGAGGTGGCTGGAAGGCAGCTTCGGGTGGAGCACCTTGCGCACCGCATTGATGCAGACCACAGGCAGTTTGTCCGGATCGAGCAGCCCGATCTGCACCAGAAACGAGGGCTGATCCCAGTAGATATGTCCATGTGCGATCTTGCCGACGCGGAAGGTGATAATGCGGATCAGTGCCACCTCGCGTGACGGTCGGCTGGCGGGATGCCGGGGAGCATCCACGCGATCTCCGGGTCGGGGGTGAAGCAAAGCAGCCTTCCTGACTATATCTTGTAATCGACCATTGGCCGCGTGGCCAGTCGTGCAGTTGTTGCGTCAGCGGCTTGGTCTGCGCCTGCCGCACTTTGAGCCGGCGGTCCGGGTCGGCGAGCGCCCCCACCGAGATCCAGTCGCACCTCGAGTCGGCCCGCGGCAGTGGGCATCGTGCCGAGCGCGCCCGATCGACAAACGGCGCCGCCGTCACTGCGCCCGGCTTCGGCGCGTCCCCCCCTCGGCGACTTGGTCGCCGCCGTCGACGCTTGCTCGTCCAAACGGGCCTTCCAGCGCCGATAGCTTGCGCGCTCACCCCCTCGCGCCGGCAGAACGTGCCGATCGGCTCTCCGCTTTCCGCATGCCGCCGAAACAGTTCCTGCCATGCTTGGCTGCCCAAACGCCGTCGCTTGATGCCTTCCAGTTCGCCTGCTCCGCATTCGTTGAAGATGCAGGCATTCGGCCGCGCACGCACCGACGGTGTTGCCGAAGTCTCCGCTGGGAGAGGCGTTCGGCTACGCGCTGAGCAACTGGGTGGCGTTGAACACCTTCGTGGAGCACGGCATCCTGGAGGCCGACAACAACTGGGGCGAACGCGCCTTGAAGCCGGTGGTGATGGCCTGCTCATAGTGCCCGCTTTCGTTAAGTGCTTGAAAACATTGGAATCTGATTCCCGCCATCGATGCGACACGGGCGAGCTGTTCGCGCGGCAGCCTCGATGACGCGCTGATCGAGCAGATCGTCGGCGCGGATCTGGTACGGCGCTCTCGCGACGACCTGTTCGGCGGGCAGCAGCCCTGCCTTGATCAGGCGCCGGATGCAGTGATTCGTGACACCGAGCTTGGCTGCAGCCTCCGACATCGTCAACCATTCGCCATCCTGATGCGCGGAGCGGTAGGCACGAATGTCATTGACCATTCGCACCGAGGCAACGCGATGCGCGGTCCAGGTCTTGCCCTGACCCGTCGGAAGCGTCATGCGGTTGAGCGACGCGGCGATGTGCTCGCCCACTTGCCGGCCATGCTGCGCATGACGGCCAGCGCCTCTTCGGGCGTGCGGCAGCCATGCAATGGGAGGTGATGCTCAAGGTCCTTCACGAGGGTGCGCAGCAGCTGCTGGCGCGTTCGCATCGTGACATGCGGCGAATTCCACGCTGCGGCGAGATCGTCAGCTAGGCCGGCCAGATCCGGTGCAGGTGCCGAGGTCTGCGCCTGATCGCTTGCGGTAGCGGATCGGCGTCCAGTCGAAGCTGACCATCTTCTTGCCGTCTGAGGGCCGCGGGAAGTGCACGCCATCAGCTGCCAGCGACAGCAGCACCTGGCGAGCGCTGCCCAGCTTGCGAACGCGCTCGAAGATTAATCGGATCGCCTCCTGCAGCCGCGCGTCGGGATCGAACCCGAGGCCGACCTCTCGGTGCCAGACGTAGCCGACTGGCACGCTGATGCGCAGTTCGCCGCGATGGGCCTTGGCCCGCGCAGCGTCATACATGCGTGCCTTGAGAACGCCCAACTCGAATTCGCTGATGCTGCCCTTCATTCCCAGCAGCAGCCGCTCGTTGGGCCGACACGGGTCATACACGCCGTCCAGATCGATCACCCGGGCCTCGACCAAGCCACACAGCTCCAGCAGGTGGTGCCAGTCGCGTCCGTTGCGCGCCAGCCGTGATGCATCGAAGCAAAGAACCGCGCCGACTTCGCCGGCGCACAGCCATGCAACCAACCGATCGAAACCGGGGCGCGCCACCATGCCACTGGCAGAGCGCCCGAGGTCGTCGTCGATGACTTCGATCTGCGCGAACCCCCGGCGTCGCGCTTCCTCCACCAGGTCGTACTGGCGGCGCTGGCTCTCCAGATTGGTCTGGACTTGCGTCTGAGTGGATTGGCGCACGTAAACGACCGCCTTGCGCCGCAGAACGGCGGCCGGCAACAATTCAGAGTTCGCCATCGTCACCCCCTGCGTCCAGGCCGGCCGCTTGCAGCAGCAGGAGCGCCAGTGTGCGACCGCGCTGGTTCGCTCGATCGATCTCAGTTCCTGCAGCACGGCGGACTCGAACGACATGCTCAGTTGCTGCGGCGCTGGCGGACGTGACGGCACTGCGATCGACGGCTTGCGCGTCGTGCGGAGGGACTGGGTCATGGGATTGCTCGCCTGTGGGTTGAACACCGGCGAAGCTTCGTCGAAGTCCAAGCTCGGACAGCTGCAGGTGTAACTCCGCGAGCGCCTGTACCGACGCTCTCGGTGCGCCGAGTTCCATGGCCGTGCACGCGACGGCGTCGAGCATCCATGCCGGCACGACGATGACGATGCCGGGCGACGCCTCGACGTGAACCACGTCGCCGTTGGCTCGCTGCTCGCTGTACTGGCGCCTTACGCGACGCTCGTACAGCGGGTGCCAGCGATAGAAGACCTCAACTTCTTGCGCGACATGCGCAGAATGACCCGGTGATTAGGAAGACCTCAATCCGACGGACGACGCGAACCTGCGAGCCTACTATCAAGAGTGGAGCCGGCTGATGGGGCGAAGCGCGTCGGCACCGTTCGAAGCGCACGCACAAGAGGTGACGCTGTGAGCTACGAGAATCTTCTGGACGCGTTCGAGGTGCAGCAGTTCATCCAGCGCACGGCCGCGCTGTTGAACGCCGAGAAGCTTTCCGAATGGCTGGAGCAGTTCCATTCGGATGGCTTGTACGAGATCACCGCGTACAGCACTGAGCTTGGCAAGGAGCTGGCATGGTGGAAGCAGGAATTGCCGCTGCTGCAAAAAACCATCTCGGAGGTGCCGAGACACGTGCGTGATCCGGCCAAGCGTCTGCACGTGCTGGGGCCGCCGCTGGTGAGCGTGACGGGTGACGCGGCGCGAGGGCAAACGGCCTTCTCGGTATTTCGCACCCTGCCAACAGGGGAGACCAGCCTCTTCGTGGTGGGCCGCTACCTTGACGAGCTGGTGCGGGTCGGGAGCGGCTGGCGCTTCAGCGTCCATCGGGTGCAACTGGAGACACGCGTCCTCGATGCATTTACGCATCTGCCGCTGTAGATGGCGCAGCCAAGAGGTTGCTCACAACGCGAATGCTCCTGATGGGCGGCTTGCAATGTCGCGGAGTGTTGGCCAAACGGCGAGTTCGTACGTGACGAATGCCCAGGTATCGTCGCGGAGCGAAGCTTGAGCCACGCTGCCGACTGAACATTGAGCGAGGGCTAGATGCCTTCCGCGAGCGTTCGGCACGCGATAAGCCTCGAGATCGAATGCTGTCCAATGGTGAACACCTTTGAACGCTGGACATGCAACGAATGCACACCCCGCTGGTTCGGCAAGCCATTCAGGTGCTGAGGACACTCCAGATCATTTCCGGTCGCCCGGGGTTGCACTTTCCTGGCGAGAGGGGCGCATGAGCGGCGCCCAGGTCGCACTGTTCATCGCTTTCGTGGTGGTCGCGACCCTGGCGCAGGGGCTGACAGGCTTCGCGTTCGTGCTGGTACTGCTTGGGCTCGCCGGCCTGTTCCAGCTTGCGCCCGTGACGGACCTGGCGAACGTGGCAACCACGCTGGCCGTGCTGGGCGCGGCGGCAATGCTGCGCACCTCGCTGAGACACGTCGACCGTACTGCCTATCGCGAGGCGGTGGCTGGATCCGCGCCGGGGGTTCTCGCCGGTGTGCTGTTGCTACAGTGGCTGAGCGCAAACGTCATGACCGTATTGGGCGTGCTGCTCGGCGTGACCATCTTCGCGTGCGCGATCACCATGTTGCGGCCGGGAAACGTGCTGCCAGTACGGTCCAGCGGCATCTGGTTCGGCGGCTTCGGCCTGCTCTCGGGACTGCTGGGCGGCCTGTTTTCGGCCGGCGGCCCCCCGCTTGTGTACCACTTCTACCGACAGCCCATGGCAATGGAAGCCCTGCGGGCCACCTTGGTCGCCGCGCTGACCACGATGAGCGTGATGCGGATTGTCGTCGTCCTGGCAACGGGACAGTTCAGCCTGCTTGCGCTGAAGATGATCCTGCTCGCCGCCCCTGCGGTGCTGGGGACGTCCTGGCTGCTGCGACGCTATCCCCCCCGCTGGCGACGCGAGACGGTGCTCAGGATCGTGTGCGTGTTGCTTCTCGCCACCGGCGTCAGCATCGCCGCCTCAGCCCTGCTGGGACGTTGAGTCCGCACGCATGAGGAACCTGTGCATGCGCGACTGCGCGTGCATCGATGAGGCGGCACACTACCGCCGCGTGTCACGCGGGTCGATGATTGTCCTCCACGCTGAAGGCTTCTGCAGTGAGGAACGAGGAGGTGAGCTCGCTCAGTTCCGCCTCCAGCTCGCGTTCGCGTTGCTTGGGATCGGCCGCCGCACTGATTCGCGCTTGTACGCGTCCCCTTCACCGCGCAGCGAGCCCCACTCCGCCGGCGGCCACCCAAGTTTCAGCCCGATTCCGCCTGCTGAGAACATAGTGCGCAAACGGCGTCGCAGCCGCGAGCCAAGCACCGGCTGCGGCGGCATCGCAGTCCAGCGCCTGGGCGACCTCGTAAGCCTCCAGGCGCACCGGTTGCCGCAGGCGCGTGTCGCGGCTGGCGCCGGCGTGGAGCGCGCACAGCGCGAAGTCCGCCCCGGCAGGCAGGTGCAGCAGTTCCGCACGCGTGTCCAGCGGCAGCGCTTGCCACTCGAGCAGCGACAGCCGCAGTCCGCAGCCGTCCAGCTTGTGGCGCACAGCGAGCGGCAGCCACAGCAGGCGGCGAGCTTCGTCGGGTTCGAAGGAGAGGCAGGCGGTGGGCCCCACGTCGGGTCGCATACGGACAGCATAGCGCCCGCCTGAAGTTCGAGAACGCAATATTCAGGTCGCATTGACCTGAATAATCGATCGTCCTCGGGCCGTGTCAGTCCGTCGTGCAGTGGCGCAGGAACCCTTCGGCTGCGGCGCCCAGCTTCTTCGCCCGGTGCAGCACGATGGAAAGGGTGCGCTGCATCGGGGGCAGGGTGGTGGCAAGCTCCACCAGCCACCCCTCGGCGATCGCCTCCTTCACCGCCAGCCGGGACAGGCACCCCAGGCCCAGTCCTGCGGCCACGACGCGCTTGACCGCCTCGTTGCTCCCCAGCTCGAGCTCCACCTCCATCTGTGTCAGATGCGGGATCAGCCAGCGGTCCGAGGCTTCCCGAGTGCCAGAGCCGGGTTCGCGCAGGACCCAGGTGGCATGGTTCAGCTGGCGTGCGCCGGCGCGGCGTTCCGCCAACGGGTGGCCAGCGGCGGCGACCACGACGATCTCATCGCTGCGCCACTTGCTGACCGAGAGCTCCGGGTGGCTGTGGGTCCCCTCGATGAAACCGATGTCGGAGCGGAACGAGGCGACCCGCTCGAACACGTCATGCGTGTTGGCGATATCCAGCAGCACGTGGCTGCGCGGGTTCGCCTGCTTCCACCTGGCGATCAGCACCGGGAGCAGGTACTCGCCGATCGTGTAGCTGGCGGCCAGCCGCAGCGACGCCGCATGGGCCGCGGTGAACAGGGCTTCCGTCTCCACCGCCTGCTCCAGGATTCCGGCCGCGCGCGGCAGCAGGGCCCGCCCATTCTCGTTGATGACCAGCTTCTTGCCCACCCGGTCGAAGAGCTGCGCACCAAGCACGGCCTCCAGCTCGCCGAGCGCGTTACTCGCGGCCGACTGCGAGCGCGAGATCTCGTCAGCCGCGGCCCGCGTCGTGCCGCCGCGCGCCACCGCCGCGAACACCTCCAGCTGGCGCAGCGTGAGCTTCAGTCTCTGATCGATTTTCTGATTCACTGCAACCGGAATTATGCGGCACACGAATCTGTGCGCTGTCTAGCATAAGCTTATGTTCAAGTTCCTCTCCAGCGAGCCGGTGCACGATGCAACCGCGAGCAGCACCGCGGACACCGAGGTCAAGACGACTACGTGCTACATGTGTGCCTGCCGCTGCGGCATACGCGTGCACCTGCGCGACGGGCAGGTCCGGTACATCGACGGCAATCCCGACCACCCGATCAACAAGGGCGTGATCTGCGCCAAGGGCAGCGCGGGAATCATGAAGCAGGTATCGCCTGCGCGCCTGACGCAGCCGCTTCTGCGCAGGCCAGGCAGCGAGCGGGGCGAGGGTGAGTTCGAGCCGATCTCCTGGGAGCGCGCCTACGAGCTGCTCACCGAGCGCCTGGGCCGTATCCGCGCCACCGATCCGAAGAAGTTCGCCCTGTTCACCGGGCGCGACCAGATGCAGGCCCTCACCGGCCTGTTCGCGCGCCAGTTCGGCACACCGAACTATGCGGCGCACGGCGGCTTCTGTTCGGTGAACATGGCTGCCGGCATGATCTATTCGGTCGGCGGCAGCTTCTGGGAGTTCGGCGGCCCGGACCTGGATCGCGCCAAGCTGTTCGTGATGATAGGCACCGCGGAAGACCACCACAGCAACCCGATGAAGATCGCCTTGGGCGACTTCAAGCGCAAGGGCGGCCGCTTCATCTCGATCAACCCCGTGCGCACCGGCTATTCGGCGATCGCCGACGAGTGGATTCCGATCCGCCCCGGCACCGACGGCGCACTGTTCATGGCGCTGCTGCACGAACTGCTCGCGCAAGGCCTGGTCGACCGGTCCTTCCTGCAGCGGTTCACCAATGCGCCGCAACTGGTGGTGCTGGACGAGGGCGAGCGCGAAGGCCTGTTCGCCTTCGATCCCGCCGCCGGCCCGCCCGGCGACGGCCGCCACCCGCACAACAAGCTGGCATGGGACCTGGCCAGCGGCCGGGTGGTGCAGGCCTATCCGGAAGGCGTGGAGGAAGGGCGCCAACTGGCGCTGGAGGGCCACTACAAGCTGGCGGACGGGACGCGTGTGGCGCCAGCCTTCCAGCTGTTGCGAGACCGCGTTGCCGACACCACGCCCGAGTGGGCAGAGGACATCACTGGCATCCCGTCCGAGCGCATCCGCCAGCTGGCGCGCGAAGTGGGGGAGACGGCGCTGCACCAGGCCTTCGAACTTCCCATTCCGTGGACCGATGCGTGGGGGAAGCGGCACCCCACCACCCAAGGGCGGCCGGTGGCCTTCCACGCCATGCGCGGGCTGGCGGCGCATTCCAACGG
>JAGPES010000076.1 GCA_018057015.1 Pseudomonadales bacterium
CCCGAGGGAGACAACACCCGGAATATCTCGGTCGGACCGGAGCCGGGGATGAGCGGCGTCTTCGTCAACGTGAACCGGGGCAAGCGCAGCGTGGTCCTCGACCTGCGCGTCGAGGCGGGCAAGCACGCATTGCGGGAACTCGTCAGGCAGGGCGACGTGTTCATCCATTCCATGCGCGCCAGGGCGATCGCCAGGCTGGGGTTCAGTTACCCGGATGTCGCCGCCATCAATCCGTCGATCGTCTACACGAATTGCTATGGCTATGGCCGCCACGGTCCGGATGCGGACCTGACGGCTTACGACGACACCATCCAGGCGGAATGCGGTCTGCCCGCCGTTCAGCAGATGCTGACCGGCGAGGCGAGCTATGTGGGCACGATAATCGCCGACAAGGTCGCCGGCCTGACCGCGGTCTACGCCACGATGATGGCGCTGTTCCACCGCGAGCGCAGCGGCGAGGGGCAGGAGGTGGAGGTCAGCATGTTCGAGACCATGGCCTCGTTCATGCTGGTCGAACATGCCAATGGCGCCATGTTCGATCCGCCGCTCGGCCCGGCGGTTTATCCGCGCGCGGTGGCGCCCAACCGCCGGCCGTATCGCACCAGGGATGGCCATATTTCCGCGCTGGTCTACAACGACAAGCAATGGTCTGCCTTCATCGAGGCCGTGCGCCCGGCATGGGCCAGCGACAGTTTCGCCACGCTCGCCCAGCGAGCGCGCCAGATCGACACCGTGTACGCCCTGCTGGGGGAGACATTCGGGGAGCGAACCACCGGGGAATGGCTCGACCTGTTGCGATCGCTCGACATACCCGCGGCGCCGTTGCGCACACCGGATGAGCTGTTCGAGAATCCCCACCTGAATGCGGTCGGTTTCTTCGAGACGGTGCAAACGTGCAACGGACCCGTGCGCTTCCCGGGCGTTCCCACCTGGTTCTCTCAGACCCCCGGACATGTCGCGGGCCCTGCTCCGCGACTCGGCGACCACACGCGGGAGGTGCTGGAAGAACTCGGACTGACGGCGGCCGGTCAAGGCGCGGGATAGCGCGGGCTCCCGACAGGAGCGATCACAGCAATTTTCAGGTGCCAGGGATCGATATCGTGGACTTGTCTCTCACCCAGGATCAGCAGAACATCCGGGAAGCCATATTGAAGCACTGTTCCCGGTTCACGGACGATTACTGGCTCGAACGTGACCGCGACGCGGTCTTTCCGCACGATTTCCACAAGTCGATCGCCGAAGCCGGCTGGCTCGGCATTGCCATGCCGGAATCGGTCGGCGGAGCCGGCCTCGGCATCACCGAGGCGGCGATCATGATGCAGGCCGTCGCCGAGTCCGGCGGAGGCATGGCCGCGGCCTCGAGCATCCACGGCCCGGTGTTCAGCCTGGAGCCGATCGCGCGATTCGGCACGCAAGATCAGCAGCAGCGAATGATTCCGCCCATCCTGACGGGCGAGCAGAAGATGTGCTTCGCGGTGACCGAGCCCAATGCAGGCCTCGACACGACCAGGCTCAGTACGCGTGCCGAAAGGTGCGATGGCGGCTACAGGGTCAATGGCGAGAAGATCTGGATCACCAACGCCCACGTGGCGGACAAGATGATGCTGCTCGCGCGCACCACCGCGCTCGACCAGGTCAAGCGCAAGACCGACGGCCTCTCGCTGTTCTTCACCGATCTCGACCGGTCGACGATCGAACACCGCCTCATCCCCAAGATGGGGCGGCACGCGGTCGGTTCGAACATGCTGTTCATCAATGATCTTCTCATACCCGAAGCGGACCGGATCGGCGCCGAGGGCGATGGTTTCAGGATCATCCTCCATGGCCTCAACCCCGAGCGCATCCTCCTCGCTGCCGAAGCGATCGGGCTGGGACGCGTGGCAATCCAGCGCGCGGCCCGTTACGCACGCGAACGCATCGTGTTCGATCGCCCGATCGGCATGAACCAGGGCATCCAGCACCCGCTGGCGAAATGCTGGGCCCAGGTGGAGGCGGCCAACCTGATGGTGATGAAAGCCGCGACCCTGTTCGACAAGGGCCAGGACTGTGGCGTCGAGGCAAATGCGGGTAAATACCTCGCGGCCGAGGCGGGCTTCGAGGCGTGCCACACGGCCATGCTGACGCTGGGCGGCATGGGCTATGCGCAGGAATATCATGTCGAGCGGTATTTGCGCGAGGTCCTCATCCCGAGGACCGCGCCGGTCAGCCCGCACATGATCCTGAACTTCCTCGCCGAGAAAGTTCTGGAGCTTCCCAGGTCTTACTGATGCCGGCCCGATGCCGGCGCGTGATCCAGTCGAGGTATCGTGATGGAAGAGGCGACCGAGGCAGAAGCCTTCAGCGCGCGCTCATGGCTGTTCGCGCCTGGCGACAGCGAAAGGAAGATGGAGAAGGCGGCCGCCGGCCCGGCGGACATCGTCATCCTCGATCTCGAGGATGCGGTTGCCGTGGAGGAAAAGCCCAGGGCGCGCACCATCATCGCCGATTTCCTGAAGGCCCGCGCCGACGGCCGCGAACGGCTGTGGGTCAGGGTCAACCCGCTGGACGGTGCGCACACGCTCGCGGACCTCGCCGCGATCATGCCGGCCCGTCCCGGCGGCATCATGCTGCCCAAGGCGCGCGGCCGCGCGGATGTGGAACTGCTTGACCACTACCTCTCGGCCCTGGAGGTCGCCAACGGGATCGAGCAGGGCTCGACGAGGGTGATCGTGCTGGTCACAGAGACTGCCGCGGCGATGTTCACCACCGGCAGCTACGCCGGCGCGCCGCGCGTCGTCGCCCTCAGCTGGGGTGCGGAGGATCTCGCCGATTCGATCGGGGCGAGCTCCAACCGCAATGCCGATGGCAGCTACTCCTTCACCTACGAGCTGGCGCGCAGCCTTTGCCTGCTCGGCGCGGCGGCGGCCGGCGTTGCCGCGATCGAGACCATCCAGGGTGATTTTCGCGATCTCGAAGGGTTGCGCAGACGGGCCGGGAAAGTCCGCCGCGATGGTTATCGCGGCATGCTGGCCATCCACCCGGCGCAGGTCGACGTGATCAACGACGCCTTTACGCCGACCCCGGAGGAAATCGCGGCGGCGCGGGAGATCGTCGATCTCTTCGCGGCCAATCCAGGGACCGGCACCATCGGCCACAAGGGCGCGATGCTCGATCGTCCGCACCTTGCTCGGGCCCGGCTGCTGCTCAGGCAGGCGGGACACCGGTGACGGTCCACACCGACGCGTCGGGACTCGAGCTCTCCCGCTTCCTGCGCCCCGGCGACCGCATCGTGATCGGCCAGGCCTGCGGTGAGCCCACGACCCTGGTCGAGACGCTGATTGCGCAAGGCAAGGAGATTGGCGGGCTTTCGGTCTTCATTGCAACGAGCTTTTCGGGGCTGTTCGAGCCGCAGGCGACCGACAGCTTCGCCGTCTCCAGCATGGGCGCGATTGGTGCGCTGCGCTCGCTGGCCGACGCGCACAAGCTGAGCGTCATACCCTGCCACGTCAGCCAGGTCGGCCCGATGATCGAGGCCGGGATCATCGGCTGCGATGTCGCGTTCGTGCAACTCAGCCCGGCCGACGCGAATGGCAACCACAGCTTCGGGCTGATCTGCGACCACGTCCAGGCGGCGGTGGCGAAGGCACGCGTGGTCATCGCCGAGATCAACGAGCAGGTGCCGTTCACCGTCGGCGAGTTGCTGCCCGCATCGCGCATCGGCGGCGCCGTGCATGTCTCGCGCATGCCGGTACAGGTCCCGCCCGCCACGATCGGCGAAACCGACGAGGCGATTGCCCGCCACGCCGCGGCGTATATCGGGGACGGCGCCGTGCTGCAGACCGGCGTCGGCGCGGTGCCCGATGCGATCCTGCGCCTGCTGCACGACCGCAGGGATCTCGGCGTGCATTCCGGCATGCTCGGTGACGGCCTGGTGGCGCTGGTCGAGGCTGGCGTCGTGACGAATGCAAGGAAGTCCATCGATACCGGCGTGTCGATCAACGGCGCGTTGATCGGTACCCGCAGGCTCTACGAATTCGCTCACCGCAACCCGCGGATCCGCATGTGCAGCACCGCCTATACCCACGATGCGGCGGTGCTCGCCCGGCTCACCGGGCTGGTGACGATCAATTCCGCGCTCGAGGTGGACCTGAGCGGCCAGGTCAATGCGGAACAGAGCGGCTCCGCGTACATGGGCGGCACCGGCGGCCAGGTGGACTTTGTACGTGCCGGCAGCCGCTCTCCGGGCGGCCATTCCATCATCGCCCTGCCTGCCACCGCCCGCGGCGGCAAGCTCAGCCGGATAACGGTCAACCTGGCGGGGCCGGTCACGACCGCGCGCAGCGACGTCGACGTGATCGTCACGGAATTCGGCGCGGCCGAACTCAAGGGGCAGACGCTCGCCGAGCGCACGCGTCGCCTGGTCGCCATCGCGCATCCCGATTTCCGGGAGGACCTGGACCGGGCGGCCCACACCATACGACAGCGAGGCTTCTGATGAGCGACGCCGTTCTCTTCGATGCGCGCGACGATGGCATCGCGATCATCACGCTGAATCGACCCGAGTCCCGCAATGCCCTCGGCAAGGAGGTACGCGAGGGCCTTTTTGACGCATGGGACCGCTTCGAGCGCAACCCCGCCCTGCATGTGGCGATTCTCACCGGCGCGGGTGACAAGGCCTTCTGCGCGGGCGGCGACCTGAAGGAGATGGTGGAAACCGGCATGCAGGTGCCGCCGCGCGCCATGTTTCCCTTGCCCCATGACACGGTGGAATTGTCCAAACCGACCATCGCGGCGGTCAATGGAGTGGCTTTCGCGGGCGGCTGGATGATCGCCCAGGCCTGCGATCTGTGCGTCGCCAGCACGATCGCGAAATTCGCCATCACCGAAGTCAAGGTGGGCAGGAGTTCGCCCTGGGCCGCGCCGCTGATCCACATGATCCCGCAGCGGATCATGATGGAGATCATCCTGACCGGAAAGCCGATCACGGCTCAGCGCGCCTATGAAATCGGCCTCGTCAACCGCGTGGCCGAACCCGCGCAGTTGATGGCCACGGCACTGCAACTGGCGGCAGAGGTCCTCGACGGCGCACCGCTGTCGGTCAGGGCAGGGCGCGAGACCGTGATGCTGGCGACCGAAATGGGCCGGTCGGCGGCATTGCAGGCGGCACGGCACGCGTCCGAATATTGCTATCGAAGCGAGGATGCACAGGAAGGCCCGCGGGCTTTCGCGGAGAAACGCCGCCCGCAGTGGAAGGGGCGCTGACACGAACCGCCCCGCAGTCGACGTTCGTCGCGATGACGTGCGCATCGAGCTTTTCCAGGCCCGGGCTCGAAGGGGATTCCAGGTGCTTTTCGCGGGGACATAGCAATGGCCGTATCCAG
This sequence comes from Pseudomonadales bacterium, assembly GCA_018057015.1. GTDB lineage: Bacteria > Pseudomonadota > Gammaproteobacteria > Pseudomonadales > UBA5518 > UBA5518. The sequence goes on from JAGPES010000076.1 coordinate 5,361, forward strand.
TGACGCGATTGCGGAGTGGCGCAGCTTCTGGTTCCTGCCCTTTGCCGCCGCACTCGGATATTCCACTTCTGTCATCCACGTCTACTCGATCGGACCGTTCATCGAGCCGCTGCAGCAGGCATTCGGCTGGTCGCGTGCGCAGATCTCGATCGGACTGACGATCTCCTCGTTCATCAGCGCGATCTTCTGTATCCCCGTCGGCATACTCGTCGACCGGACGGGGCCGCGCCGCGTGGGCCTGATCGGGGTGCTCCTGATATCGGCGGCGTTTGGGCTGCTCGGCACGATGACGGGAACGATGGCGAATTGGGCGGCACTGTGGGTCATTGTCGCCTTCGGGGCGCTCGGAGTGCAGGCAACGGTCTGGACCAGCGCGGTTGCCAGCCGCTTCGAGGCGTCACGGGGGCTCGCCTTTGCGGTCACGCTCTCCGGCGCCTCGCTCAGCGCCGCGGTGTTCCCCGTGCTCGCGACGTGGCTGATCGGCGCCTATGGCTGGCGGATCGCTTTCGGGGCCATGGGTGGGATCTGGGCTGCGCTGGTCTTTCCGTTCCTGCTGTTGTGCTTCCGCGGTGCCCGGGACGACGGGGCCAGGAAACACGCGACGACAACAAGCCCGGCGAAGGTGCTGAAGGGCGTCACGCTGTCGCAAGGGTTGCGTTCACGGACGCTCTACAAGCTGCTGATGGCCAGCGGACTGTTCTCCTTCACCGCTATTGGCGCCGTTGTCCACTTCGTGCCGATCCTGACGGACAGCGGCGCGGCACCGCTGGCGGCAGCAGGGATCGCCGCGCTCGTCGGCGTCTTTTCCATTGTGGGCCGGGTCGGCACCGGCTTTCTGCTCGACAGATTTCCGGGGCACGTGATCGGCGCTCTCGCCTTCATGCTGCCGATCGTCGCGGCCGTGCTGCTGTTGCTCGACGGTGCCAATCCCTTCAGCCAGGCTGTCGCCGCCGCCGCTCTCGGTCTCACGGTCGGCTCCGAGGTCGACGTCATCGCGTTTCTCGCCGCAAAACATTTCGGACTCAGGAATTTCGGCGCGTTGTACGGCGCGCTGGTGATGGCGCTTTCGCTGGGTACGGCATTCGGCCCTCTTGCCGCCGGCACCGTGTTCGATCATTTCGACAGCTATGCACCGTTCCTGCTGCTGGCGATCGTCCTGATGGGGGTGAGCGCCATCGCGCTGTTCAGCCTTGGCCCGGCGCCGAAAGCGGTCGGGATGGCCCCGCAAGCCGGTTGATCACGAGGAGCGCGGCATTTCCCGGTCCGCTTTCGCCGTGTCTCGATCGCGCCAGCCGGCCGGCAGGCGTCGCTCGCGCCGCACGTCCGCGCCTTCCCGCATCAGCTGCTTCTCGCCACGGCCCCCAACATCAGGCTGTCGGGCGAGCGCCAGTCCATCCTTACCCGCCGATGGGCGATGAGCCAGCAGTCACCCGTCCTGCGGAACAGATCCAGGTAATAGCCGCCGTGATCCGGGCCGATGTCCGTGTACGCGGTCCAGTAGGTGCGTGCCCTGGCCGTCTCCCCGTCGACGAATTCGATCAGGCTGGTGCTGAGATGGTGCCGCACGAAACTCGCATCGTGCACCGGCTTTCCGTCTTTCCGGGGTCGGTCGCGCCAGCGCTTGATCCAGTCGTGGATCGCCTGCCTGCCGACGTAGCGAAGGGCGTCCTGTTCCGGTACGTCATCCGTTTCCAGGATGGCGTCCTCGGTAAAGACGGCGATGAAATCCTCCGTCTGCAACCGGTCCCCGGCCATGGTGTAGCAGGCCATGGTGTGACGGATGCCCTCCCGGGCCAACAGTTCTTCGTTCGTCATGTTCTCACCTCGTATGGCAGGCCATTGTTGCAGATCGACGCATCACGCCGGACGCAGTGCCAGCACGCTGCCTTCTGCGTCAGCCGAGACGTAGAGCGTGCCGTCCGCTCCGGCCGCAATGCCTGCAAAGGGGCCCATGGCCCCGGAGAGCGGCAGAAACGCGCGGAGGAACCTGGGCGTGACTCCCGGGGGAGCCCCGACCGGCAGCCCGGCGGCGATGGTGCGGCGGGTCCCGCTTGCCATGTCGTATTCGATCAGCTCCCTGGCGAGCACATCGACTACGTAGAGCAGCGCGTCGCGCAGCACGATGCCCTGCGGCCGCTGCAGGCCGTCCAGCACGGTTTCTGCGCGTCCCCCGGACAGCATGACCACCCGGCCCGCTCCGGATTCGGAAACAAGGCAGGCACCGTCGCGTCCGATTGCCACTCCCATCGGCTGGTGCAGACCGGTGACCAGTTCCTCGACATCACCCGAGCGCAGCGACAGCACGCGCCCCGTGCCGCCCTCCGCGAACACCACGGCGCCGCCGGGCGCAACCGCGATGCCGTAGAGCAGATCGAACCCTTCAGCCAGCACCTCGCTCCCCTGCCGCGCGGGCCAAAAGCGTGCGACCGCGCCGTTTGCGGTGGTCACTACGAACTCGCCCGGCGCGATGGCGGCCACGCCGCGCGTGTATCCGGGAAATCCCGGGCTGAAAAGCATGCCCGCCCCCTGCAGTTCACCGCCCGGGCGCAGCGTGTAGACGAAACCCCCATCCGCGACGAAGAGCAGGCCGTCCTCGCCCAGCGCAAGTCCAAGCGGCCAGTTCAACCCGTCCAGCACCAGCGCGCGGATCGTGCCATCGCGGAGGATCTCGTTGATCTGCCCCGAAATGCTGGAGACGAACAACCGCTCGCCGACAAGGGTGAGATTGTCGAGCCCCGGAGCGATGTCGGCCAGCACAGTGCGCTCGCCGCTGCGCGGATCGATCCGCAGCACCTGGCCGCTCGCCACCTGCGTCGAGACGATATGGCCTTGCGCATCGAACTTGACTGCGTCCGGCACACCCAGCTCGCCAGCCACTTTTTGAGGTGCGCCGCCCTCGAGGCTGACCCGCCAGATCTCGTTGCTTCCCATCACCGGGATGTAGAGCATGCCGTCGGGCCCCACCTCCATGGCGTTGGGCATGGGCACGTTTTCGAGCAGTACCCGCGGGGCGCCGCCGTCGCGGTCCAGCTCCACTATCCGCCCCCCGGGCCGGCACTCGCCGGCGAACAGGCGGCCCTGGTGGAAGGTGATGGGATTGGCGCAAGGCAGGTCGCCATACAGTACCCGGGTCTTGCCATCGGGGGCGCGAACGCTGACCCGTCCTTCCGTGATTTCGGTGACGTAGAGATTGCCGTCGGGGTCGAACACCAGGTCGTCGGGTGCAACGATGTCGCTGCCCATCGGGCTGATGGTTTCGATCGCGCCGGTCGCGACATCGATCGCACTGATCTGGCTGCCCGACACCTGCGCCACGTAGATGCGTCCGTCCGGGCCCGTGCGCAGGCCATTGGCGCCGAACAGGCGGCTGGGCCGCGTCAGGCGCTCGAGCGCCCAGCCCTCTGCCATGCGTGGTGAGCTCGCCGCCGTGTAGCGTCCGGATTGCATCGACATCCCGGCAGACTCTCCTGTTCCGCAACGAACCCGGCGATTGAACACGGGCGCCATTATTGCGCAGACGACAGGGTGTTAGCGATAACGCGGGCGCGGGCGAGCTAGCCACCCGCGGGGAAAAAAGAGACCGTCTGGGAGCCCGAGAGAACCGCATCGCCCGCCCGGTTCCAGACTGCCATCAGCTGGCTGCTGATGCCGCCGATTGCCGATTCTGCCCGCGTCTGCACCAGCCACCAGCCATCGTGCGCGACGATGTCCGTGCCATGCAGATGCACGGTCCAGTTCGCGGTGCTCGCCATGAACGGGCCTTGCAACACGGGCGCGACACCCGGGGGCAGGGCATCGCCCACGAGGAGCAGTTCCGTCACGGGATCGATGCCCTCGCGCTCGCGCAATCTCACCCAGCGCAGCAGTTGCGGCTTGTCCTGGTCCCCGATCGGCAGGGCATGGCGATACTCCAGCTGGCGGCTGAAAGCAGGGCCTTTTCCGCGCATGGCTGGCTCGGCCTCCTCCGGTGACGGCGCAGCGGGCGCGGCAGGTGCGTCAAGACGCAGCGCAGACGGACGATCGGTCATGAAGAGGAAGGTTGCCAGGGAGGCCAGTCCGCCGCCCGAAGCGACGCGCGTTTCGACAAAGGCGCTGGACTTGCCGCGCCGCAGAACAGTGGCGCTGGCGTGCATGCGGCCGGCCACCGGCCCGGCAAAGGCGATCTGTGCCGAGCGCAACGGGGGCAGCTTCTGCGCGACGCTTCGCGCCGCGTTATAGGCCATCGCGGTCGTCAATCCGCCATAGGCGGTACGGCCTTGCAGCCAGGCGTCCGGCACGTCACAGGAGAAGGAACCGTCCTCTTGCCGGGCGTTGGAGATGAGCGCCGTCGCATTCGACATGTCCGGGTCCCTGCCTGGCGCGATGTGGGTTCGCGGCAGCACTACTTTTTGCTCGCCATCGCGAAACTGTAGCGCAGGTGTTCGACATGGCCGTGAAGACCGAAGTCGAGCACCTCTTGCGTGTCGCGGATGGCGTCGATCTGTGCGCCCACCTCGGCAATGGTCCACGAAGCCTGGTGCACCCCCGGGGTTTCGGCGATGTAGGCCCGTGCCACCCGGCCGGCGACAGCGGCCAACATTTCCCCCGTGATCGAACAGGACTCGTGAGCGAGCCAGCCCACCACGGGCGCCACCAGTTCCGGCCCCATGGGAGGGTAAGCCGAGATATCGAGACCCTCGGCCATGCGTGTCACGGCCCCCGGGACGATGATGTTGCATTTCACTCCCGCTGCCTCACCTTCCAGGGCGACGACATTGTTGAGCCCGATCATGCCCGCCTTGGACACGCCGTAATTCACGCAATTGTTGTTGCCATAGAGGCCGCCGATCGACGAGGTCAGCACAATACGTCCGTAGCCCGCCTCGCACATGATGGGGAAGGCGGGCCGGACCACGTGAAAGGCCCCCATGAGATGCACGTCGACAACCGCCTTGAAATCCTCGTGGCTGATTTCCTTCAGCGAGCCATAGCGCACATTCCCGGCGTTGTGGATGAGAATGTCGATCTTTCCGTAGTGGTCGAGCGCGGCCTGGATGATCGCGTTGCCACCCTCGGGCGTGGCCACGGATTCGGTGCAGGCAACCGCCTCGCCACCGGCGGCCCTGATTTCCCGCACCACGTCCTGCGCGGGGCCCGCATCGGCACCGTCCCCGATCACGCTGACGCCGGGATCATTGACGACAACCCTGGCTCCCTGCGACGCGAGCATCAGGGCATAGGCGCGACCCAATCCCCGGCCGGCCCCCGTTATCACGGCTACGCGATTGTCGAACCCGGGTTCAGCCATGGGATATTCCGCTTGTCTGTCGATACATCGAACCGGGCGCGCCGGCCC